>JAKACV010000026.1:10838-34758 GCA_021821085.1 Bacillota bacterium
ATGATAACATGATAGTATTATTGTAGCATGGTTGTTTTTGAAATGGAAAGGATCGTCGCATGGAAGATCAATTTGTGTTACAACGTGTATCTGTAGCGTATACGACAGCCGATGGAGTCAAACCCATCATCGTTGATTTAGATCTCACGATCCAAGCAGGTGAATTGATCGTGATCGTCGGCCCAAACGGGAGTGGCAAAAGTACCTTAAGCCACGTACTCGCTGGATTATCGCCAATTTCACGCGGAACGTTGATAACGAGTGGCGTGGATCGAGACGACATTCAAGTAGTTTTTCAAAATCCGGATGCGCAGATCGTTGGTGATACCGTTTATGAGGATGTCTGTTTTGGACTGGAAAATCATTGTATACCCTCTGATGAAATGGAAATCCGCGTGCGACAGGCACTTAGCGACGTGGGGCTTGATCATATGATTCGCCAATCCGTAGAGACATTATCAGGTGGGCAAAAGCAACTTCTTTGCATTGCAGACGCCATTGCTCTTGATCCTAAGGTTCTCATTTTCGATGAAGCAACAGCGATGCTTGATCCAATTGCACGCGATCATATCTTGCACATTGTCGATACACTGAACAAACGTGGAACGACCATTTTATGGGTCACCCAATTACTAAACGAAATTGGTCACTTTCAGAGAATTCTTGCTCTCAACGACGGAAAACTCATCTTTGATGGGACGCCGAACGTCTTTTTTTACGATCGAACAGAGTTCGGTGAAACTCCCTGTGCACAACTTGGCCTTGTTCCCCCATACAGTGTTCAAGTTGTTCAATACTTACTACAAATGGGTATGCAATTTGATAAACTTCCCATTCTAATGAATTCATTAAAGGATGTTATCACAGAAAAATGCCTATTACTATAAATCATCTTACAATTTATCAGAGCAACCATACGATAAAAATCTTAGATAATATCCATACCACCATTGCTGATCAACAAATCACCATCATTATTGGCAAGACAGGTGCAGGAAAATCGACACTACTTGATGTGTTATCCGGGTTAACCGAAATTCATACAGGAGACATTTTGTATGATCATCATCCACTGTGGATAGGAAAGCGGCCAAATAAAGATATACTATTAAATATTGGTAATGTGTTTCAATTTCCCGAACAACAACTCTTTGCGCGTACGGTGGCTGGTGAGTTTTATTATTCCTTGCGCCCATTTCACCTCGAAAAGCAGGAAATTGAACGTAGAATCATGCAGTATTTGAATGAAATCGGGTTACCCAGAACAATTGCAAAAGAATCTCCACTTGTCCTGAGTGAAGGTCAAAAGAGGCGTGTGGCACTCGCTTCCACCTTTGCAACGGAACCAAGCTGGTTATTTCTCGATGAGCCAACAGCGGGTCTCGATTCAAACGGAGCAAAGCGATTGACCGATTACCTGCTTAACTGGAAGAAGCAAGCACGAGGCGGTATCGTCATCATCACGCATGATCTCGAAACTTTTTTACCCATCGCAGATCAAGTGATGATTTTACAAGAAGGCAAAATGGCAGCCAATCTCACAGCAGAAAGAATCTATAAAAATCCAGATATTTTTACCGAAGTTGGAATTTGCATGTCAGACCAACTCGACCTTGCATTGCATGTGCGCACTCTTGGATTACTGGTACCAAACGAAATTCTCCCACCAAAACAAATGGCTCATTTGATTCATTCGCAAATAACATCTGAATATGTTCATGCAGTACATAGTCCCAAACACTCATATACGCATTTGACAAGTACACAAAAGGAATCTAATCAATATGCCGAAACTGGAGATCCTGCGGCAGAATTGATTATTCAAGCATTGGATCCACGGGCAAAATGGTTGATCTATCTATTACTTTCAATCGGGATCTTTCTACAGGAATATTGGGGAGGAATCGCCTTTGCCACAGTGTTGACTGTAGCTCTCATTGCATTTTCTCGTGTTTCGATTCAGATCATTACAACGACAAGCAAACCATTTATTCTGCTCATGGGTATTTCCTTTCTCTTATCTGGCGTTAGTTTCGGACCTGTCACACACCTTTTTCATATAGGTCACGTTGGATTTTCATTCACTTTAGGTCTAACTACTCTACTTCAACTGTCAAAGGTTCTCCTTGTCATGTTGTTAGGAAATTTATTATCTGCGACAACAAGTCAATTAAAAATGAAGACAAGCATTGAACGCACTCTCTCTTATCTGAGCAAGCTAAAACTCCCAATCGAAGCAATCGCTCTTGCCACTACGCTCATTTTGCGTTTTATCCCGATCATCATGCGTCAAACAACAAAATTTGCACGGATTATAAGAGCGCGAGGAAAACGATATACAAGGTTTGGGACAATTCCGTTTCGCGATCTACCAGCTCTTCTCATTCCATTGCTCCTTGCGGTACTGCAACTAGGATCAGACTTAGTATTAGCCATGGAAGCACGCGGTTATCGCAAACTGGGCATCAAGCGCACTTCTAGTGATGAATTGCGAATGGAACGTCGCGATTATATCGCAATACTTCTCGGCACGTTCGCCCTTTTCGTACTGTGGTTAATCCGGTGATGAACTTTATGCTCCTTCGAATACATGAACAAAACGGTCAAAAGCCATCATCGTCTCGCGCTCAGACACCTTCAGATATAGAGAGGATTCCTGATGGCACTTGATCCTAAACTCGTCTCACTCCTCACACAAACGCCACCTATTGAACTGCCACCACAACCGTGTCATGCCAATTTCAGACGCCCGAATTGCCTATACAAACTTACGTAAAAGCATCCTCCCTCCCGTCCCCGTATACAAAGTGTTAGGATGAACAATGGCACGTGTCGGACCGTGATATCTCCGTTCGGCTATATATCCCACGCGAAAATAGACCCCTTCCAATTCTCCTCTACTATCACGGCGGAGATGCAACCTGCATCGCTGTCGCAGGCGATAGTTCAGGCGGCAATCTCGCTACCGTCACATGCCTTATGGCGCGGCAACGGCAAACGATGACTCCTTATTTCCAGGTGCCCATCTATCCAGTGACCAATGTGTGCTACACCACGCCCTCTGCGGTTCACTTGTAACTTTGATGTCACAAGTGAACCTACCCTCTTATCCACTATAATCTGGATGCGATCGTGCGTGCGACATATACACCGCTACTTGCTGCCTGTGAAATTCCGCGCGAAATTCCGGGGCCATCACCCGCACAAAACAAGCCGTCAATCTTCGTTTCAAGCCGTTCATCAACATCTGCGCGCGAGGCGTAAAATTTCGCTTCGACTCCATAAAAAAGCGTGTGATCGCTCGCGATACCGGGTGTGACAACCTGCAGCGCCTCAATCATCTCTTGCAGTGCAACCATTGTTTTATAAGGCAATACCAATCCGAGATCACCAGGCACCGCCTCTTTCAATGTAGGCTCAATAAAACCTTCGCGAATTCGTTCTGGTGTACTACGCCGTCCCTTTCGGATGTCACCATACTTTTGAATAATAATGGAACCATTGGATAATTCATTCGCATGGCGACAAATTTGCTTTGCAAATTCATTTGGACGGTCAAACGGTTCCGTAAAGCGATGACTCACAAGCAATGCAAAATTTGTATTCTCCGTTCCTCGCAATGGATCATTGTACGCGTGACCATTGGTAGCCATCACGCCAGTGTGATTCTCCACAACCACGTGTCCAGATGGATTACTACAGAAAGTACGAACACGCAAACCTGTCGATGGTGATTGAAAAATAAATTTTCCTTCGTAGAGGTGTTCATTGATTTCCCGCATCACCACATTCGACGTTTCAACACGCACACCAATGTCTACTTGATTATTTGTCATCTTCAGGCCATGCTGACGAAACAAGTTAGAGGCCCAGGTCGCTCCATCACGACCTGGAGCTAAGATAACATGTCGAGCATACAGTTCTTGACCATCGCGTAATCGCACACCTTGTATACGACGCCTATAATCCGCTGTGTGATCGTCCTCATGTGGCAACAAAACGATCTGTTCTGTGCCTTGATCCAGAAGTAAATCTTCTACAAATGACCTAAATCTCAATTCAACACGTGCTTCGAGATAGGTAAAGATGCGATTCATCAGTTCCAGATTCTTATCCGTACCGATATGTCGCACGTGTGCCCGCAATAGTTTTAAACCAGCTCCAATGGCGCGTCGTTCGATCGCGCTAACCTCTTCAGTTGTAGGATCCGTAATAAATTTTGGCGCTCCATGCGAGAGATTTATCTCATCTACATAGTGAATAAGCGCAAGCACCTCAGATGGCGAGAGATAATCGGTTAAAAATCCACCAAACTCAGCAGTAATATTAAATTTACCATCGCTAAAACTCCCCGCTCCACCCGCTCCATTGATTACCCCACAAGCAGGCCAACAGCTTGCATAAGTTTTGATCTTGTTGGCTGGAGGGCATTTCTCGATTTTACTTTCCATAATAGGACAATGGCGATATCTCGCTTCGACGCCCTTGTCAATGAGTAACACTTTTGCTTGCGGTGCCACACGCGTAAATTCATAGGCAGCATAAAGACCCGCAGGCCCCGCCCCCACAATAATGACATCATACATCTGTGCCACTTGTTAACTCCTCTCTTGATCTGAGATTCATATTACCAGACAAAACTGTAAAGTGAACGCAACATCACTGCGATCTGCTACAATAGATTTCGAGAAACGAAAGGTATCCCGGCGATAATACAGTAGCACTCTCCATGGGGCAAGCTGCAAATAAGTTAATGGATCCCAGCCAATCGGTGCGCAGTTCGACATTCGCAAAATGGGAAAAGTGGTTTCTCTTTGAAACAGGGTTTTACGAACGCCGCACGCATGGGCTTGTCAGTTCTGAAGAACTAAACAACATGATGGAGCAAGCGCAACGAGACGCCTTTCACAATGCACTTGGCGAATATCATCCGCATTTTTAGGCATCAAAGCAACACTTTTATGGGACTGGCGTACCTTTTTACAATTTCCCATACACTTTTGGCTATCTCTTTAGCAATGGGATCTATGCCCGTGCAAAAGAAGAACATGATACGACTCTCATATACATCTTGTTGGCGTCTTATAAAAAATTCGCTAGAATAAGCAATGGAGGTGTTTTTATGTTTGAAGCACATAACCGTTTGCAAGTTCAAAATGATGAACAGCGTCATATGTTAGAAGACCGATTTTCCAAGGCAGCGGAACACATGACAAAAATTCCTGGTTTCCTCAAGTTCACCATGCTGCGCGCGCAGGACGGTTCACATTACCTAGTAAAAACACTTTGGGAAAGTGAACAACACTTTCAAGACTGGGTGAAGAGCCCGCATTTTCAAGCTGCACATGGTGGCCATGGGCCGAGTGAGCAGGCAAAAGTTGCTTCTTACGATGTCATTTACTAGATAGCCTATCTATCCCTTGGTCGACTATCTGGACACAAAAAGCACACAGAACTGATTCAACTTGTACGATTCGACGAACAACTCTCATTTAACAATAAATAAATCTCTTTTTCATCACATTTTGTGTCATACTAGCACTGTGTTAAATAAAGGGGGTTACCGAAATGAATCAGTTCGATACTGTAGCAATGGCAAATATGTCTGACGAGAAACGTGCAGAAACCATGGGACAACTGTTTCAACAACTTGGTCCCCTTTCTGCAGAGCAACAAGTCGAAGCTTTGCGCCCTCTCATTCGCGATATGGCAGAAAGAGCAAATGATGATGAGTATTTTAAACTGTGTCAAACCAATCTGATCTTAGCCGCCGCTTTACCAGATGCGCAGCTAAAACCATTCCTTGCAAATCGGATGAAAGCATCCGCGAGTTTACCCGATCCACTTGCGAAGCGCGATATGAAGCACGTTCAAGAGGCGCTTGTAAAAGTAGATCCATCTGTTCAAGAAAAGATTACACGCAATATGTAACTCGATTATCTCTTTAGTGATTGCATGGATGAAAAAATCGCCTGTCCCCTTCATCCATGCAATCTTGATAACATCATGTCGGCATGATGTTATCAAGCAGTCACACTATATCTCAGGACGCGTGTCCACTTTCCTCCCGATCCATGCGGCAACCAATACAAAAAGCACCGTATAACCACATAAAATCGCGATACTCACAAAACTGATTGGCCGTCCAGCCAGCAACTCCCACGCAGGTTGGGCGAAGCGATACGTCGGCATCCATGTTGCGATCTCCCGCATCGTAGTTGGCAAAGCCTGCACAGGAGTCCATAACCCACCTAGCATAGAAAGTACGAGGTACACAAGCGTACCCAACACTTGTGCGGCATTCCCAGCTAATCCAATAAGCACGCCAAGCGCTGCAAACGGCAGTGAACCTAGCCATAGCCACAGCAAAATTTCCACCCATCGCACAGATGGCATCGTAACATGTTGGGAAAACCGTGCAACAATAAACACAACGAGAATAATGAGTAGCGAGAGCGTAAGTTGTGTAAGAATTTTAGCAACCGTATAGCCAACAGAAGACAACGGTGTCGTACGCAAAAAACGCACCCACCCGCTCTTTCGTTCTGTCGCAAGCCGCACAGCAAGCGTATTAACCGATGAGCCCACCACACCAAACGCAGCCATAGACACCATAAAGTACTCGCTCCAAAACGTTCCGGCAATCTGTACGTTTGTTCCGACCTGATTGATAAAGATAAAATAAAAGGCAATCGGCATGCCAAGGGTCAGAGTAAAAAACCTCCGGTCCCGCGCTGTCCGTAACAGTTCCCCTTTCCAAAGCGCCAACATCGGCTTCATATCAGCGCCCCCGCTTCTGAGGTGAGACGAACAAAGGCATCCTCTAGCCCTCCACCTGTCACCTGAATATCGCTAATATCCCATTGATCCAAGATGAGCGTACGCAAAAGCGTATCCGAATCAGTCGTTCGCAAGGTAATTTGTCTGCCTGCCATTTTCACCTCTATAACGTGCGGCAACATCTTGAATCTTTGTGGATCGATGTCCGATTGGACGACAAATGAAATTTGCCGTCCCGCAAACTCCATCTTAATCCGTTCTGGCGCATCATCCGCCACGATTTCTCCATCGTTCATCACAATCACACGATCTGCCACCATATCTGCCTCTTGCAAATCATGTGTCGTAAGCAACAGCGTTTTTCCCGCTGCAATGAACTCACGCAATTCATCCCAAAACTTTCGCCGTGAAGTTACGTCCATCCCCACTGTTGGCTCATCTAAAAATAGCACCTCTGGATCTCCTGCGAGCGCTAAAGCAAATTGCAAACGACGCATTTTTCCACCTGACAATTTACTCGCCATAACTCGCGCGTCCCCTTCAAGACCTGACGCTACAAGCAACCGATCTAGAGACAGCGGATGTGAATAAAAGCCGCGAAAAAGGTTGATCGTTTCCAGTACCGATAAACGATCTGGAACGCTTACTCCTTGCAGCATCACTCCCAAACGCACATGTTGTTGTGGAGAACTAGGATCACCGCCGAATAATTGTACCCGTCCCCGCGTTGGGTGAGTGAGGCCTAGCATCATCGCGATACTCGTTGTCTTTCCTGCTCCATTTGGACCAAGTAACGCCGCTGCGCTCCCTTTGACAATTTTCAGTGAGACATTCTTCACAGCACGCTTTTGCCCAAAGAGTTTTGTTACACCTTCCATTTCTACTACCACTGTCACATCATTCCCTCCTACTACTCACACTGTATTCCGTCGCTTCACTCTTCCTTTCAGATGTTAGTTCAATTATTGACCGATCAATTGCCACGTCGGTTTGTGTTCACTACGGTAGTTGAGCGCATAAATTCCTGTCGAACCATTCGCGTACTACTGTGTGATGGTTATTGAACATCTAGTACAATTGACACTCTCCCATGAATACCCAACGTGATTATACTATAAATATTATAATAATCATACAGATCATGACTTTACTTGCTGTTGTACTGTGTGAATTCATCTGTTACTGTTCTGGAGTGAGTGTATTCGTCTTTAGATTGTGAGGGAAAGCAGAAATGAATCATGAGTTACCCACACCATTTTTGGTCTTTGACTTTGATAACGAGAGTGATATTCATCAGCGCCGGGTATTTTCAAATCCTATTCAGGTCATTTCGGCCTATCGGGTTGACGAAGTCGAAGCAGCCTTGTCTGAAGTGCAAATTGCCGTCCAAAAAGGATATTACGCCGCGGGGTTTCTATCCTATGAAGCTGCGGCCGCCTTTGATGCCGCCTACCGTGTATCCAAAGAACATCAGATGCCCTTACTTTGGTTTGGCATATTTTCAAATCCACAAGACCAGATTGATGTCGAATGGAAATCTTGTTATACCGTTTCCAAGTGGAGACCCGAGACCAGTAAAGAAGAATACACACGCAGTATTAAATATATTAAGGAGCGAATCGCAGCAGGCGATACGTATCAGGTCAATTATACGTTGCGACTGCGTGCACACTTTGAAGGAGACGACTTAGGGTACTATCATTTCTTACGAGAAGTTCAAGAAGCAAAATATTCGGCTTATCTTCATATTGGAGATTTTCATATCTTATCCGTTTCACCCGAACTATTTTTCAGAACGAGCGGAAGAACAATAATAACACGCCCAATGAAAGGAACCATGTCTCGCGGCAGATGGTTGGAAGAAGATCTTGCACATGCGACATCGTTGGCAGAATCTCAAAAAAACCGTGCGGAAAACGTCATGGTTACTGATTTGTTACGCAATGATTTGTCACGCATTGCAGAAGTAGGAACTGTGAAAGTTCCACACTTATTTGCTATCGAGCAGTACCCTACTGTCCACCAAATGACATCTACAGTCACCGCTGAAATGGAACAGAGTACAACCTTGACGGATATTCTACACGCGCTCTTCCCAAGTGGATCTATCACTGGCGCACCAAAAATCAACACCATGCACATCATCTCAGAGCTCGAGTCACAGCCAAGAGAAATCTACTGTGGAGCAATTGGACTCATTGAACCAAATGGAAACGCCACTTTTAACGTAGCCATACGAACACTCTATATAAATTGTCAAACTGGAGCATGCGAATATAGTGTAGGGGGAGGAATTACATGGGATTCAACAGTTGAAGAGGAATATCTTGAAGCATTGACAAAAGCTGCATTACTAGAGGTCAAAAATATCCCATTCGAACTTCTTGAAACCTTAAAATTAAAAAATGGTGAATATACTTATTTGAATAAACACATAACTCGCCTACTAGAGTCTGCCCAATTCTTTGCTATTCCACTTCACATTGACAACATAATCAAACAATTATCTGAACATGCCCAACAATTTAGACATGAGCCCCGACGTGTGCGATTGCTTGTAGCAAGATCTGGCGATGCTCGGGTCGAGAGTTCACACCTTCAAGAACTCCCCCCCACAACACAACTTATCACACTAGCAACATCAGCAATTTCAAAAAATCAATGGTTTTTATATCATAAAACAACCTACCGTCACATGTACGAATGGCAACGATCACAACACCCAACCTTCTTTGACGTGCTATTGTGGAATGATCACCACGAAATCACCGAGTTCACCAATGGCAATATCGTACTTGAAATCGATGGTCAAAAGGTAACTCCCGCGCGAGACTGCGGCCTTCTCGCAGGAACATTCAGAGCGGTCCTACTCAATGAGGGTGTCATTCAAGAAACTGTGATTTCTCTAACGGATCTACATCGAGTCACGCAGATATGGTTTATTAATAGTGTTCGCGGTTGGGTCAAGGTGAAATTAGAAAACAAGCTAAACTTTTAGCTATAAGAGGTTGTTCAAAAAGGGTAACATGATCTATCTTTTTTTCTTATCTCACTCACATAAAATATGATAGTGTGCCTTATTGACCGTATTAATATCATCGAGGCAAGTATTCTCATCATGATTCGCTTGTGTCTGTCATTTCATTTATTCTTTTGCTTTGATCATTGCCTTTTTGAACGCACCCTAAGAATTTGCCATGCAATCATTAACACCACAACAACAATCAGACCTGGCACGATATAGTGATTGAGCATCTGATGATAACGTATCCACTCCATCCCGAGATATTTTCCAAGAATAATGAAAGCAGTAGCCCAAACCATCGCGCTAATAGTTGTATACAGAGTAAATAATCCAAATGACATTCGATTGATTCCTGCTAAATAGGGAACCATCACACGAATACCTGCGATAAATTTAGAAAATAGAACAACAGTAGTTTCATATTTTTGAAAGGTGGTATCCGCTTGATTTAATCGCTCACTCGTGATCCCTACGTACTTTCCAAAACGAACAATCACTGGTCGCCCAAGCAATCTCCCAAGCCAATAGGCAATGATCGAGCCAAGTGCGTTACCTGCTGTTGCGACAAGAAGCAGCGGCGCTAAACGAAAGACACCTTGCGTCCACTCAAATCCGGACAGCGTCAAAGTGGTTTCTGCGGGAAAAGGAATTCCAATCATTTCAAGTAAAAGTATAAAAAATACACCTGCGTACCCATGTTGATGAATGAATAATTGTAAATTAAGATGCATTCAATCCTCGCCCCTCACATTTCTTTCATATACTCCCCCGTAAAATTCATTGTACCCTGACTTTTTTAAAAATCCAATTTTCCTGCTCCTTTGCTATTGTGTTATAAATAGCAAAGGAGCAGGAATGTTCATGACGATACACACGGCACGGCTATTTATTGGAGGCGAGTGGTCCGAAGCATCTTCAGGAGAATACTTCGAGGTGGTCAATCCTGCTACGGAAGAGGTCATTGCAAAGGTACCTAACGCCGGCCCAATCGACATGCAAAACGCGATTGCAGCAGCACGATCGGTTCAGGATAATTGGGTAGACAAAACAGCATCGGAGCGCGCAACCATCCTCCTTACAGCAGCTATTATCATGCGTGAGCGCAGTGATCACTTAGCAAAATTGATCACTTTTGAAGAGGGAAAACCAGTTGCCGAAGCAAAAGGCGAAGTCTTATATGCCGCCTCCTTTTTAGAGGGGGTACTCGAGCATCCACAATAGGATATTTTTATCAACCTACCATCTTAACCAATGTGACAGATACCATGTTAGTCACCAAAGAAAAAACGTTTGATCCAGTAGCCGCCATTATTCCATTTGACACAGAAGAAGAAGTGATCGAACGCGCTAACCATACTCAACATGAATTGGCAGCCTACTACTTTACTCTCGGGCCGTGTCATTCGTCTAGCTGAAAAGTTACAGTACGGTATCTTAGGGGCCAATGACGGGCTTCCATCGACAGCCCAAGCTCCTTTGGGTGGAATCAAAGAATCTGGGTTAGGACGAGAAGGAAGTCATCATGGGATTGATGAATATTTAGATGTAAAGTACATTTCACTAGGAGGAATCCATCGTTAACACTAGGCGAATGAACGTCTTATAGCGATTATGAGTCATGAAAGACCGATGAGGACCTTCATGACTCACTCTATTTGAACCTCTTCTGTTATTTGTTCATATTCTGCATCAGTCAATACAGTTGGATCATGTTTCATGAGCATCCAATAAGCGAACAGCCCTCCGATTAATCCGAATAACCATCCCCCACTCCACAGAAAAAATAATCCAGGAACAAACAAACCTACTAGCGAAATGGCCCATCCAAGGATGAGCGCGTACACTGCACGCAAATTAATTCCACGGGAATAATCATAGCGTCCATTTTCTGTATACAATTGAGCTAAATCTAATCGTTTTGAACGAACTAACCAATAATCCGCAATGGCAATACCGTCGAATGGTCCTAGTAACGCCCCATAAGTGCCGAGCCAGACAAAAATATAATTGCTAAACGCGGACAACACATACCATGGCTGCATTCCAAGTGATAACAAGCCTGTGATCACGGCACCGAGCGCAAATGTGATACGCCGTGGCCATAAATTTTCAAAAGCTCTGGCAGGCGCCATGACATTTGCCCCAACATTAATCGTGACAGAAGAGAGGATCACGATAAGGCCACCGATTACAACAGCGAATGTTGGGAATTTTACAATCAACATGACCGGATCCCATATCGCTTGCCCATATAATAAGACTGTCGCCGATGTAACAGAGATTCCGATAAAAGAGAAGAGTGCCATTGTTACTGGCATCGACAACAATTGTCCAGTCGTTTGTCCACGTTGTGTCAATGCATACCGCGTATAGTCTGGAATATTGAGCGCCATAGTCGCCCAGAAGGCAATCACTCCGATCACCGACGGATAAAACGCCCCCCAAAAATGAAACTCCTTCACCGTCGAACCAATTGACAGCATATGGCCGAATCCATCCACCCGCGTCACTGCCCAAATGAGCAGTGCGACTGCTGCAACCACGAGTGTTGGCGCCGCAACACTCGCGAGCTTACCGATCGCTTGTGGCCCCCGCATGGCAATGAGCACATTGATCGCCCAAAAAAGAAGAAAAGAGATACCAAGATGGAAGCCAACCGTATCCCAGCCCCCAATAATTCGACCTAAAATGGCATCTAGTGCCTGTCCCCCAAACCATGAGTTAATACCAAACCAGCCCGCGGCAATAACCGCTCGCGCAAGTGCAGGAATGTGCGCACCGCGACTCCCGAACCAGAGCCGCGCAAAAACAGGATAAGGGATACCAAATTTCGTACCTGCATGAGAGACAAGTAAAATCGGGATCAGCACCACTAAACTCCCGATTAAAATTGTCAATACTGCTTCCCACCAGTTCATGCCAAGCGCAATCATACCGCTCGCGAGTGAGTAGGTAGGCAAACAAATGGACATGCCGACCCAAAGAGATGCAAAGCGTTTGCCACTCCAACTATGCTCATTTCGTGTGCATGGGCGCAAATCTTCATTCCATAACGATGTATTTTGTGCCAATTGGCCAATTGCGGCATCGGTTAACGTCACGATGCCGTCTTGATTGATTTGAGTGGCCATCTACATTCTCCTCAGGTCATTTTCACTTACAGAGCCTGTTCAAAAAGGGTTGAGGTAAGATGCAAGCAGGGGTTTGGTGAAGTCTGGACATGCGCGCGGAGTGTACGATAGGTGGTACATGAGCACGCATGTCCAGCACAAGCCGAAGCCCTGCGCCGCAGAGTTTTCGACCCTTTTTGAACAACCTCTTACAATAACCTTCCCAAGTCTTCGTACGTCTCTGGTCGTCGATCACGATAAAACTGCCACGTATTGCGCACTTGCGCCATTAACTCCCGATCCATCTCGCCGATGATCACTTCGTCCTGATCTCGACTCCCCAGCGCAACAAATTCACCACGCGGATTCACCAAATATGCCTGCCCGTAAAATTCACCCATATTCCACGGTGATTCCATCCCGACTCGATTGATCGCCGCTATATAATAGCCATTTGCAACGGCATGCGCTGGCTGTTCCAATTTCCATAAATATTCCGATAACCCAGCGACCGTTGCTGAGGGATTAAAGACAATCTCAGCTCCATTTAAACCCAACAGTCGCGCACCTTCTGGAAAATGACGATCGTAACAAATATAAACTCCAATTTTCGCATAGGCAGTATCGAATACTGGGTACCCAAGGTTGCCCGGTTTAAAGTAATATTTTTCCCAAAAACCACAACCCGCTGGTCCTGATTGAACTTGCGGTAGATGGTGTTTACGATATTTACCTAGATAACTACCATCCGCATCAATGACAGCTGCTGTATTGTAATAGACCCCTGGAATCTCTTCTTCATAAAGCGGGACGATCAACACAACATTCAATTCTTTAGCCAAATCCTGCATCAATCGTGTCGTCGGCCCATCCGGTACACGTTCAGTTGCCGCATACCATTTTGGATCTTGCTCTGTACAAAAATACGGCCCATAGAATAATTCCTGTAGACAAATAATTTGTGCACCTCGCTCAGCCGCTTCGCGAATCATTCCCATATGCTTTTCAATCGCAGCCTGTTTATGTACAGTCACAGGCTCCCTACCGTCAATGTCATGATGTGCTTGCACGAGTCCAATTTTCACTTTATTGTTCACGTAAGTTCCCCCCATGAATAAACCTCGTAATCACAACTACACACACCAACCAGAGTAGTCATAGATTTTAGAGTGGTACATTGGAAAAGCGTTCACAACGTTGAAATTTCCCCATACCCACCACTCCTGTAAATGTGTCCTCTACAATGATTAAAGCACCACGCAGAAATACATATTTTGGCTTGCCAATCACTTTCATACCTTCAAAAATGCTATTATCGACGTTCATGTGATGTGTAGACGCTGAAATCGTCCTCTCGACATGCGGATCCCAAATCACTATATCTGCATCGCTACCGATAGCAATCGTACCTTTACGTGGATAGAGACCAAATAACTTGGCTGGATTTGTCGCAGTAAGTGCGACGAATTTTTGCAAACTAATCTGTCCTTGCTGCACCCCATACTGGTAAAGAATCGCCATGCGATCCTCAATTGTTGGAGGCCCATTTGGTATTTTTGAAAAATCTTCCCGCCCAAGATCCTTTTGACCCCGTAGGTTAAATGAACACTGATCAGATCCAAAGGATTGCAACTCTAAATTACGCAATTTCCCCCATAACACGTCTTGATGTGCCCGATCGCGAAGTGGCGGAGACATCACATACTTCGCGCCGACAAAGTCTGGACGCTCATAGTCAGTGACATCACAGACAAGATATTGCGGACAAGTCTCCCCGTAGATTGGCAAGCCCCGTTTTCTCGCATCACTAATCGCATCAGCCGCCTGCGCACACGTGACATGGACTACATAGAGCGGTGCGCCCGCAATCTCAGCCAGGCGAATCGCACGCGCTGTCGCCTCACCTTCGGCTTCAGGCGGTCGCGTAAGTGCGTGATATTTCGGTTCAACCTGACCATTTGCCAGTGCCTCTTTAACCAAAACTTCAATCACATCACCATTTTCCGCGTGCACTTGTACGAGAGCCCCCGATTTTGCTGCTGTGCGCAAAACACGAAACAACGTTTCATCATCTACTTGTAAATTGTTTTTATATGCCATAAAAACTTTAAATGAAGTAACACCCTCTTCTTCAATCATGAGGGGAATTTCATCTATCACTTCTTGTCGCATATCGCCTACCATCACATGAAAGGCATAATCAATAACGGCCTTTCATGCCGCTTTGTGATGCCACGTTCGAATTGCATTTTGCAACGTATCCCCTTTACTATGTAAAGCAAAATCAATAATCGTCGTTGTCCCACCAAACGCCGCCGCCATTGTCCCCGTGCGAAAATCATCCGCTGTCGTCGTCCCACCAAATGGCATATCGAGGTGCGTGTGCGGATCAACTCCTCCTGGAAAGAGATAGCACCCACCAGCGTCCACCACCTCGTGATCTTGCGATTCAATATGATGTGCAATAGCCGTAACAACTTCTCCTTCAATGAGTACATCCGCACTCATGACATCACTCGCCGTAACCACTGTGCCACCGCGAATCAATGTCCCCATATGCTTTCCTCCCTTTGTACTGCGACCATTGAAATACAATCGTCTACAGGGCATACCATTGCACATAAATTACATCCGACACATTCCTCCACATCGACCACAAGTTGCGTCACGTCTTTTGCATCGACAACGCGATCAATACACTGATGCGCCGCATCTTCGCACGCAATATAACATTTATTGCAGTGAATACAACGTGTCTGATCGATTTGTGCTACCACTTGATGCTGAAGATCAAGCGCTCCCCAATCCTTAAATCGATCAATCGACCGACCGATAAGATCTGTTGCGAAAGACATACCCTGACGATCGAGATAACGCGCCAGTCCATCAATCATATCCTCAACAATGCGAAATCCGTGATGCATAACCGCTGTACAGACTTGAACTGTGGTTGCGCCCATCGACATAAACTCTGCAGTATCTTGCCAGGTTGAAATTCCTCCAATGCCCGAAATTGGAATGTTTATGGATGGATCACGAGCACATTCCGCCACCATGTTGAGGGCGATTGGTTTCACCGCCGGTCCACAGTAGCCGCCATGAGCACCTTTCCCGTCCACATTTGGAATCGGATACCCAGTCTCTAAATCGACACCCATCAAGCTATTGATTGTATTGATCATACTGATTGCATGTGCCCCACCTTGAACAGCAGCACGCGCTGTGTAGCGAATATCTGTGATGTTTGGTGTCAGCTTCACGATGACAGGCACCTGCGCCACTTCCACAACCCACTCTGTCGTCATCGCAATGAGCTCTGGTACCTGGCCCACAGCAGATCCCATGCCACGCTCAGACATACCATGTGGACAGCCAAAATTCAACTCAAATCCATCCACACCTACATCCTGCACACGCTTGACAAGTTCGTGCCAACGTTCGCGATTGCATTCCATCATGAGCGAAGCGATGACCACGTGTTTGGGAAATCTCCGTTTCACTTCGCGAATTTCTTTCAAATTATCTTCGAGTGGTCGATCTGTGATCAGTTCAATATTATTCATTCCAATCATTCGCTGACCGTTTAGATGCAATGCGGCAAAACGCGAAGTCACATTGGTAATCGGGTCGCCAAGCGTCTTCCATACAGCCCCGCCCCATCCCGCCTCAAACGCATGCATCACCTGGTATCCGCTATTCGTTGGTGGTGCCGATGCGAGCCAGAATGGATTGGGGCTGCGAATGCCCGCAATATTCACCGACAAATCTGCCACACTACCCACCTCCATTCGTTCTATCACCACCCACAAAGGGTGCGGTCTAAACTTATCGCAGCGATCTTCCCCTGTTCGGTCGCCTCAACGACCATTGCCTCTCCCTTTAACCCCTTGGCGAAGACGGCATCTCCTACGGCAAATACGTGGGGGCGATTCGTACGAAATTCCCCATTTACTCGGACAACGCCATTTTGTTCTTCCACTTCAAATGATTTTATCAATTCTGTTATTTTCCGCTGCCCGATTGCACGAATCACTGTGTCAACCTCTGCTGTAAATTCCGTTCCTATCTCTGGCACTGCAATTACGTTCCCCATTTCATCCGTCTGCACTTTTGTTCGAACGAATTCGATTGCACTCACGTGTCCGTTCTCATCAAGAATACGCTGGGGTGCGCATTGCCAGCGAAATTCTATCCCTTCTAGCTTTGCAAACTCATATTCAAATGGATAGGCTGTCATCTCACGCTGCGTTTTGCGATAGTAGATCGTGACATGCCGAGCTCCAAGGCGCCGTGCGCTAGTCGCAGCGTCAATGGCTGTATTGCCAGCGCCAATAACAGCCACCTTTTCGCCAATGAAATCGACCCTTTTCTCCATCTTGATCTGTTCAATCAACTCGATTGCATCCCAAACTCCGCTAAGATCCTCTCCGGGAATTTTTAGCGATGGCACCCTCCCAAGTCCAAATGCCAAGATTATTCCATCATAAGTTTGGATCATTTCATCCACTAAGATATCTCGACCCACCTGCGTATTCAAATGCACTGTGACACCCAAATTAAGAACCTGATCCACTTCCCATAACACCACTTCCAGCGGTAATCGAAATGGAACAATGCCATACGCACAAAGTCCCCCAAGTTGATCGTGAGCTTCAAAGATCGTGACATCATGTCCGAGTAGAGCTAGTTCACGCGCCGCAGATAACCCAGAAGGCCCACCGCCAATGACAGCTACGCGCTTCCCTGAAGGCTGTGCTGTATGAAATAAGGTGATATTTTTTTGTCTTCGCAGATGGTCTGTTGCATAGCGCTGCAAATTGCCGATTTGAATCGGCGTATCGGACTCTCCTAAGACACATGCACCTTCACACAAATCATCTGTCGGACAGACCCTGGCACAACTCGCGCCCAGTGCATTGGCCTCCATAATCACCTTCGCACTGCCGATGAGATTGTCTGTAGCAATTTTTTTAATAAATGACGGGATATTGATATGTGTAGGGCATGCATTGATACATGGGGCATCGTAACAATAGAGACAGCGATTTGCCTCTCGCAGCATCTGCATCCGTGTAAGCTCATCGTATACAAGATCATCTAAGGAGACATGATCTCCCTCCGTCGCCTGTGACCGCTTCATCTTCTCACGCCTCCACTACAAACGAGCATCACTCACAGCTCCATTCACCAACAACTCGTGATGTCGTTCCATTATTTTGGCAAGTGCACCATCCATAATTTTCAAACCCATCGACACCTGCTTCTCATTGACAATGAGTGGCGGAGCGATACGAATGGTGTTCCCATACATGCCACCTTTCCCTAGCAACAATCGTCCCTCTTTTGCATATTCTAAAAATTCAGTTGCCAAGTCAGGCGCTGGTTTCTTTCCTTCATGGACAAATTCCATTGCCTGCATTAAACCACGACCGCGAACGTCACCGATCAATGGATATTTTCTTTGCAATTCTAAAAGGCCTTGGTGTAACGTTTCACCCTGCAGCTTTGCATTCTCAACAAGTCCCTCTTCTTCGATGACTTCAAGAGTAGCAAGTGCCGCTCGCATGCTGATTGGATTTCCACCAAAGGTTGCAATCGTGGGTCCTACATATTTCTCACCAACCTCTCTTGTGGCAATCGTCGCTCCAATGGGTATCCCATTGGCCATTCCTTTTGCGAAAGTCATAATATCTGGATGAACGCCAGCATGTTCAATCCCAAACCACTTTCCCGTACGACCGAACCCAGTTTGTACTTCATCGATGATGAGCAAGCCACCATATTTATGTGTAATCTCAACAATTTCTTGCAAATAGTGATCGGGTAATGGAATAAATCCCCCTACGCCCTGAATGGGTTCAACGATCACAGCCGCAATACGCCCAGAAGTCGACGTTGCGATTGTTTCTTCTAATTCACGTGCACATTCGTGTGCATAGGCTTCTAGACTAAGTTGTGACCCACTCCGGTATAAATAAGGATTTCGCGCATGAACAACACCTGAAATGCCTGCTATTCCCCTCCGCCAACTCGCCTGGCCCGTTAGAGAAAGGGCTAGTTCCGAACGACCGCTATAGCTATGTCGCAGTGCCACAACCTCATGGTGTCCAGTCGCCATTCTCGCCATGGCAATCGCTGTCTCATTGGCCTCAGTACCACTTGACGTAAAAAAGCTCATTTCAAGATCGCCTGGTGTTAGTTTGGCTAACCGTTCCGCCAATTCTACCATCGGCTCGTTTACATAAAGAGTTGAGGTGTGTGCCATCTTCTGTACTTGATCAATCACAGCCGCATTGACCTTTTCGTTGGCATGCCCGACAGATACAGTCAAAATCCCGCCAAAAAAATCAAGGTATTCAAGACCATTTACATCGTAAAGATAGCATCCACTTCCGTGATCCATTACAATAGGCTGCTCATAGTAAGTTGTGACACCTGGGACAATGAATTTTTGTTTGCGTGCAAGTAAAGACTCCACTCAATACCCATCCTCCTCTCAAAATCTAATGTAGCATCTTCTTTTCTGCATGGCATCATACGAGTTGTATGAATAGTTCGCCTTTTATTGTACGATTCGTCACACATACATATCTTATTGCGTTACTTATGTTGACATATAATTACCGTTAAGGATATAGTCAATTTAGTATTTCGTGTATGGCAACTTTGTATTTGAAAAACCCATATCAATAGCTAAATTTACTCTACATCCACATAACAGACCCATGCGAGAGTATAATTCCTATTATTCACACTCATCTATTCAATTGTACGAGCGGGGAGGATTTTCGTGTATCCCACATTATCAATGAAACAAATCCTTCAACGTCTATACTTTTCAGACGCAAAGCTGCTTAGCGGAATTCACGGCCTACACCGCCAAGTGAACTGGGTACATATCTTAGACATCGCACATCCACAAAAATTCCTTCACGGTGGTGAACTTGTTCTTACGACCGGCTGTGGATTCGCACATCAAACCGATGCCCTAGCGCATTATATAGAGGAACTCATCACGGCAAACGCAGCAGGATTATGCATCGAGCTTGGTCAGTATATCTCCGAGGTTCCCACTTCCATGATTACCTTTGCTAATCAACATCATTTTCCCCTCATCGTGTTTCCAACTGAAGTACGTTTTGTTGATATTACACGCGATCTTCACGAATTGATTGTGAATCATCATCTTGCACGCTCTGAAACAGAACGCCATATGTTGCAAGAGCATGCCATGTTCGATTCCATACTTTGCGGTGAACAAGTCAATCTAACACAATCTGGTATAATGAACACAAGACCCGTAGCGTACAGCGTCTTAGCCATTGATCTAACAGATCTCTATCCGCAAAATTCACTGCCTTTATTTACAAAGGATCAGGTGGAACTTTGGTCTGTCACTCGAACGATGTGTAAAAGACTGTTTTCATTTGTCCTGATCACGATCGAAATGAATCAATTGCTCATCATCGTGAATCGAACTCACCATTTTGCGACATGGAAAAAGATGATTGAACAAATCCAATTGGATATTAGTGAAATGTCTGCAAAACGGTCAGGAATTGTTCATACGATTCCGATTGGAGTTGGGATCATAGCGAGCGACGTGTTTTCTATTGCAAGAAGTTACCAAACCGCTCTTGAGGCATTAGAGATTCAAAAAAGATTGGCGACCGACAGCATTTTATTTTATGAATACGCCGGGATTTATCGCTACATTTCATTGTTTGCTGACAATCATCAACTACTACAAATGGCAACCTCCGATTTAGAGATACTTGAGACCCACGATCGCAAAGCTGAAACAAATTTGCTAAATACCCTTCGCGTATATCTGGATTCTGACCGCTCTAAACAGCACACGGCAGACTTACTCTATATCCATCGACAAACACTGTACAACAGGTTAGAGCAGATTCATCAATTACTTGGCTGCGATCTGAACGATCCTATTCAACGACTTTCCTTACATGTAGCCATCTACACACGAAAATTCTACATGGCGTAATGTTTACGTCATGTAGAATTTTCGTGTGTATTTCTCTTCATGATCCCGATCAAGAAGTATTCAGAACATTATTTCGTTGCATTACTCACTGTTTGTAGGGCACCTGTAATACGGAGTGCAATCACAACGAAAAGAAGATAGATGAGGAGGCCAAAAGCAATAACAAAGGGCCATGGCCATCCAACCATTGCGCCAACTCCAGTTGCAGCAACGGTCAAAACCGATCCAATCATCCCCATGAATGCTGTACTCGCATATGAAATAACCGCCTGTTTTCGCGCAGACATATAAATAAAAATTAACGTGACAAAAAATACAGCTGGAAACCCAGATAACATTCCCGACAAATAAGGGGCAAAGCGGCTAACGACACTTGCAGCGACAACAACAGAACCCCCTATCATAAATCGCACGAACAATTGGATCACATCAAACTCCCCTTTTCACAGCAAGCTAGACTACACGTGAACGAACATACTTGCAGAAATCGCCACAACGGCCCAGGAGGTTAGCAACACAAACCATCCACTCACAAATTTCATCTTATGAAATACTTTAGGAGCAATAAAGGCCACCACTAAGGCTCCAATTAGAGAAGTCGCCGTACCAAGAATCGTTTGGCTAAGAATAATATCTGTTTTAGCAACTGGACTAGATAGTGCAATAACAATTAAGGCGGCAGTAAAAACAGCAGGAAATCCCGCGAGAAATCCTCCCGCTTTTCCTCCAAGTCGTTGACTAACCCACGTAGCCGCCAGAACTGCCAATCCACCCATAATAAACTTCAATATCAGCATCTGGCACCTCCTTGCTTATATACTATGATACGCGATAACATCTTGAATGAAAAAGACAATATCTCTATAGTATGACATAGGGATTTTCTATACTAAGAATGGGGATAACCATGGAACTGCGACAACTTCAGTACTTTATCACAGTGGCTGACCACAAAAGCATTACAAAAGGGGCGACTGCCCTGTTTGTGAGTCAACCAACTGTAAGTCAACAACTTTCCGCGCTAGAAAAAGAACTTAATCGGACGCTGTTCGAAAGGCACGCGGGTGGTGTGCGTTTAACTGATGCTGGGCAAACTTTGCTTCCCTATGCGCTGCGTATTCTACAAAACATCGAGGATGCACGCGATGAAATTACGGGTACACAAGGGCGAGACGCTACGGTGCGCATTGGCGTTTTACCGACGCTGACGCGATCAATTCTTCCAAATTTAATTAAACAATATCAAATCAATCAACCTGGATTTAAAATTGACGTCACCGAGGCAAGTACGCAAACACTCGTAAAACTAGTCATAACTGGCGATTTACAAATGGCCCTACTCGATTTGCCATTGAGTGATCCATTACTTCACGTCGAAAAATTATGGTCAGAAGAACTTATTCTAATTGCATCTCCCGATTTTAATGTGCCAACCAGCTCCATTGAACTAACAAAATTAAAACATCAACCATTTATCACGATGGAAGCTGGCTACGGTTTGCGCGATGCACTGTTTCGTTTAACACAACCAGTTGGCTTCAACCCAAAGATCACAATGGAATTAACAAGTCTTGGAGCTATCATTGGATTTGTACGTCAAGGATTTGGCATCAGCCTCGTAGCAAAAAGAACTGTCCAATCGGAAATTACCATTGGCGAAATTCAATCGATCCACTTGAGTACATCGATTCATAGAGATATCGGAATTATTTGGAGAAATCAACGTTCCCTTGGATCTGCCACTTATGCATTTTCCAAATATATTAAAGAACAATTTCAGGAAAGAGATAACGAATGGTAGTCAAATCTCCATAAAAAGGAGCCTTTTTCGCTGGGGTCACTGGGAGCCTAGCGAGAGGGCTCGGCACACGTCTCTCTTACGCAGACGGATGTCGTGACGCTGCGTTTCGGACGCGCCAATTCGTTCAACGCACACATGCGTGCGCACAATCGCACCCTCTCGCTTAGTTATCCACAACCATGCAAGAACGGCCCTGCACTTGAGACGGCCATACTTGACCAGGGTATTCGTCTCGGCGACACCTTCCATATACAAATTCGTCAGGTCGTATAGAAATACACAAGGCGGACTTCACGCTTCGCTTGTGCGCCAAGGGCTTGTCCGCAATCTCATACACGGCTTCCTTGCCCACATGAGCGTTGCCCACCTCCACCAACTCAGACAATTGGATTCAACGGCGGGATTTTTGCAATAAGCAAGTACATAATGATTATTCAATATGATTTCAAAATTTTAAAACTATATAGATCCCAAAAATGACGACCACTTCGAAGCACTTGAATTCGTTAGTGGCCGCTATCCCTATCTACGATCAGATTTTTCCATGTTAAATATATCTACCATCGTGATTGATTTCTAATCTCCTTCCATTTCCAAGTATCTTCTACCCGCTGATCGAGGAATGCGTCTCATATAAATGTGTTGACCATCCGTATCCACTTCGAGTTCATCTTCAAAGTGAAGATCCAGTCTATTCCGAATAAAAAATGGTAATGAAACAGCCCCATTTTCATCAATGTAGACCACCTGCGCAGGTTCTAGTAGTTCCTCCTCAAATGCAAATAAAATCACGATTAGATCCCCCCTGTTACGTTCATAGCTATAGCATATTCAGGAATCCTTGTACAATTGAATCAGAAACGAGCATTTTGCGCTGTCCTCATTTTTTTCAGAAACAAGACTGGAGTAGTATCATTTTAGTTGAGTCAGCAAACTCGTAAATCTGGAAAAAATGATAAAAAAGAAAGAAGGAATCCAGATGCGAGTGTACGACAAAGAATTCAAAGAAGAAGCAATAAAATTGTCTTATGAAGTCGGGCCAACCGCTGCTTCAGCACAACTGGGGATCCCCCCCACAACGCTGTACACATGGAGAAGCCAAAGCAAGCAGCATGGATCCTTGGCATTTGTAGGCAGTGGTCACCAACGTATTGACCCAAAAACAGCCGAGATGAAGGCATTGGAAAAAAAGATCAAAG
>JAKACV010000083.1 GCA_021821085.1 Bacillota bacterium
CGTTTGTTGCGGATTTAGAACAAGTGTTAATCGATCCGACGATTGATGCGGTTGTGGTTGATACACCAACTAATTTACATAGAGAGATCATTACTGCAGCAGCTAGACATCACAAACATATTTTCAGCGAAAAAGTATTAGGATTAACCGGCGATGAGTGTAAAGATATTTTTGCAGCCGTCGATGCCACAGGAGTTAAGTTGATGCTCTCGTTGCCTCGGTTATCAGATTCTTATTATGTATATGCACAACATGCAATAGATAGCGGTTTACTTGGTAGACTCAATACGGTTCGCTGTCGTGTGCATCATGATGGAGCATTGCCAAAAGGCGAGAGGCAGTCAGGATGGCTACCGAACCACTTCTTTGATCCAGTGGCTTGCGGAGGAGGCGCCTTGATTGATTTGGGCGCACATCCAATATACTTAGCAAATCGATTAGCTGGTAAACCGCGTGCAGTCACAGCTTTTTTAGGTTCTATGTTGGGGCGTTCAATTGATGACCATGCGGTTGCAACAGTTGAGTATGCATCGGGATGTATTGGGATTCTTGAGTCGGGGTATGTTTCGGGAAAAGGGATGTTTATGTTAGAACTACACGGGACGGAAGGGTCGTTACTCGTTGAGGATGGAAATGTGCGAATTGCCAGTAGACAATTGAACAGCCTCGATTGGTACACGCCAACCCTTCCTTTGCCAATGCCAAAGCCGTTCGAACAGTGGGTGGATTGGATTCTACGAGACCAAGAACCCAAGATCAACCGACAGGATATGTATGATTTAACCTTAATTAACGAAGCAGCCCGCTTGTCACATATCGAGCATCGGCGCATAGAGATGCGTGAATAAGAAGGCAGACTTGTCGATCCGAGAATGAATGAATGAATAGCACCGTGAATATGATTGAGAAATATTTAAAATAGTAAATAAAATGTTTGACAGACTCAGAGGAGTGTAATAAGCTTTGCTTGAAAGGTCATACCACATACCTATACCAAGCGGGGAGGATGATGACAAGAGTGTGAAAATTGTGATTACAGAATTTATGGGATCATTGGGTCTGAAACGGTTAGAGCAATCAGCACAAGTGATTTACGACCCTGAATTATGGCAACGCGATCATTTTCCGGAAGAATACAAAAACGCCTCAGCTTTGATTGTCCGTAATAAAACGCTTGTCTCTGATGAACTTTTGAATCAATTTATGCATGTGAAGGTTATTGGAAGACTGGGTGTTGGATTGGATAATATTGACTTATTCGCTGCAAAAAAACGCGGTATCGCGGTTGTGGTTGCAAAAAATGCAAATGCCGTTGCAGTTGCAGAGTATGTTTTTGCTGCGATGCTGACGACTTGTCGTCAATTGCAAAACGCTACGCAACACGTCTGTAATGGCGGTTGGGATAGGCTTGCGTATGGGGGTACGGAGCTTTTCGGGAAAGTTCTTGGGTTGATTGGGGCGGGAGAAATTGCGAAACGTATTGCCTATCGTGCGCATGCCTTTGGGATGAGGGTCATTGCTTACGATCCCTATCTCACATCGTATGATTTTCTGGTTGATGATCTCCATCTTCGTTTGGTTGATCTGGAAACGGTGTGTAAGGAATCACACTTTATCAGTATCCATGTTCCTTTGACTCGTCAGACGACGCATTTGATGGGTATGCAGGAGTTTACAAAAATGCGTTCGGATGCAGTTCTCATCAATACATCTCGTGGGGGAGTTGTAAAGGAGACAGATCTATATCGGGCCTTAGAATTAAAAATGATTGGAGGAGCTGTTTTAGATGTTTTTGAACAGGAACCTCCAACTAGTATTCCTGAATTAAACAATTTGATAATTACCCCTCATGTGGCTGGGTTAACGGAAGAGGCACAAGTGAGAACGTCTGACATTGTGTCTGGAGAAATTTTGCATGTCTTGGCAGGCGGCAAATCCATGTGCACAGTGAGTGATTAACGGTGTCGTTATGAGGTGAGGATCTGATGGAGAGACGCTGTTCAGTAGATGAACTTCATCATTTTATTGTGGGTCTCCTTGAAGTGGTTGGTATTGGGAAGACAAGCGCTGATATCACAGCTCAGGTGTTAGTGTCAGCGGATTGTGAGGGGAATGAGAGTCATGGTGTGCTTCGTTTACCCATTTATATTGAGAATTTGGAAAAGGGGAGATTTAATCGCAACCCGATGGTTACAGCTGCTAGAACGGGTTCAGGTACAGCGGTTGTAGATGGGGATAATGGACTCGGACAATGGGTTGCCTATCGGGCTATGGAAACTGCGATTGATATTGCACGAGAATCAGGCGTTGGTACTGTGTCAGTGAGAGAAAGCAATCATTTTGGAGTGGCCTCCTATTATGGGGAAATGGCATGTAAAGAATGCATGATTGGACTTGTTCTATCCAACACGCCAGCTGCAATGGCGCCGTGGGGAGGAAGAACGCCTTTTTTTGGAACCAATCCAATTGCCATTGTTGTACCAACATCAATCAATCCGATTGTCATTGATATGTCTACAAGTGTTGTCGCTCGGGGAAAAATTCTTTATGCGGCACAACATGAACAACGAATACCGCATGGGTGGGCTGTAGATAAATATGGTGCACCAACGGATGATCCTAATGCTGCATTAAAAGGTACCTTGCTTCCGATTGCCGAGGGCAAAGGGTATGCATTGGCGCTCGGCGTGGAGGTGCTAGCTGGTGTATTATCTGGTTCCGCTTGGGGACCTGATGTTGGATGGATGTATGATGAACATACGACGCCTGTTAATATGGGGCATTTTATGATGGCAATACAGGTTTCACGGTTTTTGAAATGGGAAAAATTTCTCGAACGGATTGACGAATTTATGGCTGCTATTAAGTCTGTTCCTCTTGCGGCAAACGTATCATCTATTTTAATTCCGGGTGAACGCCGCGCAGTTACCAGACTTGAACGCAAACTTCATGGGATACCTGTGCCAGTAGCCATTATCAATCAATTAAACCAACTTGCTAGTAAATATAAAGTTCAGCCTCTTTGATGTAGGGGAGATTGTAAATAGGATGAATCGAATGGAGGGAAAACAATCATGCCGTCGCATAAGTTTTTGATGCATAATTCAGGCGATCATGTTGGTGTGGCAGTGGTTGATATTCAGGAAGGAGAAGAGGTATACGGTGTCATTCTTGCAGATGACTCGTCTACCGATGTCATTGTGGCCCGAGATAATATTCCACTTGGACATAAAATTGCATTACGTGACTTGTCGAATGGCAGCGAGATTATTGAATATTCCGTTCCGGTTGGGGTGGTCACGCAAAATGTCTACGTTGGTGATTACGTGCATACTCACAATTTTAAAACTGCGAGGTGGTAAGGATGTCTACTAACCAAGTTTTGATGGGATATCGTCGAGAAAATAAGAGAGTGGGAATTCGCAATTATGTGCTTATTTTGCCGGTTGATGATTTGTCTAATGCCTCTTGTGAAGCGGTAGCAAGGCAAGTTCCGCATACTCTGGCCCTACCTCACTCCTATGGTCGGCTGCAGTATGGTAAGGATTTAGAACTTCACTTTCGAACCATGATCGGTGTGGGGAGTAATCCCAATGTGGCCGCCGTGATAGTTATTGGTATTGAACCTAATTGGACTAAGGTTATTGCAGACGGAATCGCTAAAACGGGGAAACCCGTGGCTTCGTTCTCGATTGAACGAAATGGAGATCTTAAAACGATTGAACAGGCCTCTTGGAAGGCGAAGGAGTTTGTTCAATGGGCTACTGAAATTCAAAGAGAGCCGATTGAATGGAAGGATCTTATCGTGAGTATTAAATGTGGAGAGTCTGACACCACTACGGGTCTTGGTTCATGTCCTACGGTTGGCGTCGCAGTTGACGATTTGGTTGATTCTGGGGCTATTGTACTGTTTGGAGAAACTTCTGAACTTACGGGTGGGGAACATCTCATTGCGAACCGAATGGCAACCCCTGAGCTAAGAGATAGGTTTCTTGCGATGTACAGTGATTATGTCAGTGAAATTCAATCTCAAGGTGTGGATTTGTTTGGTTCTCAACCCACACAAGGAAATATTGCAGGAGGATTAACGACAATCGAAGAAAAGGCGTTGGGCAACATCGAGAAGACAGGTACAAAACAAGTAGTAGGTGTACTGGAGCCTGCGCAAGCTCCGGAAGGTCCTGGTTTACATTTTATGGACTCTTCGTCGGCTGCGGCAGAATTCATAACGCTGATGGCAGCAGCAGGAGCTGTTATTCACTTTTTTCCCACAGGTCAAGGAAACATTGTTGGCAATCCAATTGTACCTGTAGTCAAGATCACAGCTAACCCCATTACGGCAAGTACAATGTCAGAACATATTGATGTCGATGTCACGGGACTATTATCACGAGAGATTACTCTTGCTCAGGCTGGTGAAAAGTTGGAAGAGATGATGGAGAGAACTATTCAAGGAAGATTGACTGCTGCGGAGGCTTTGGGACATCGAGAGTTCGTGATGACAAAGTTGTATCGCAGCGCCTAATTTGGTCGCCTTCCGCGGAGTGTACATCCGCGGAAGGCCCCCGCTGCATGGACACTAGTGGCGAAGTGGATTATGATCAGTCTAGATTGTCATTCGTATGTTTCGTGCAGGGGGATCATATCATGTTTGAGAGAATTGCTCGTACGGATCATTTACACTCGATGGTTATGGAACAAATCAGAGCGTTGATTACAGAGGGGAAAATTTCTTCGGGGGATAGGTTACCTACGGAGCGCGAAATGGCTGACCAGTTTGGGGTAAGTCGGACAGTCATCCGTGATGCCATAAAAATATTATCTGGACACGGGATTCTCGATGTGAGACATGGGAGTGGGATCTTTGTTGCAAGTGTAAATTCTCAGCAGGTCATCGAGCGGTTATCTGAAGTAGTCTTGATTGAACCTCATAGCATGCAAAGTCTTTTTGATGTACGAGTGGTGTTAGAAACTGCATCGATTGCATGGGCGGCGGAACGGGTGTCGAAAATGCAGTGTGAGGCTCTGCTGGAGTTACTTGATCAATCCGATGAGATTGTATCAGGTAATAGTATACTTTCAGAAGATCAGTTGATTACACTTGGGGAAATGGATAGCACATTTCATCTACAGATTTGCACGTATGCAAATAATCCGGTCCTTGATCTATTAATGAAAAATTTACTTGATCTTCTGGCTGTCAGCCGACATCATAGCTTGCGCATTCCAGATCGTGCACAGCGTTCTATTGCAGAGCATCGCGCTATTGTAGATGCATTAAAAAGCTCTGCTCCTCATTTCGCGAAAGAAGCCATGATTAACCATTTGAATAGTGTGTTTGAATCCATCAAACAAAATAGTAAGTCCTCTGTATGATCAAGTACATGTTATGAGGATCCTCGCGAAAAGATTTGGTCGCCCGTTATGAAAGGGGTTACAGACGTTGAGAAAGTCTATTTTGATGTGGATCTCAGCAGTGCTATTGATCGCGATACTGTATTTAGGAGGGCCTATGATTTATTTTAATAGGGCGCTCCCCTTAATCTTAGGGATGCCAGCTATTTATTTCTGGTTTGTTCTTGTTCCTATTCTAAGCCCGATTATTCTTGGAGTGTTGTATTTATTTGATCAGAAATACAATCCGCAAAATACGGCATTTGAGGATAGTGAGGGAGAGAAATGTCAAAATCCTCTGTGATTTTATTGATTAGTGGCTTGGCTGTGCTATTCGTTACTATTGGTGGCATTATCTATGGAAAGGATGAAAACAAAGATTTGTCGGGATGGCTCGTGAATAATCGTCGGATGGGCCCAATTTTAGTTTGGTTTCTACTTGGAACGGAAATTTACACGGCTTTTACATTTGAAGGGCTGGCTGGATTTGGTTATGCGAAGGGAGCGCCTGCATTCTATAATGTTGCATTAAATGATGTGGCGTACGCAATTGGATTTATGATACTACCTGCTTTTTGGCTTATTGGTAAGAAATTTCATCATGTGACCCAGGCTGACTTTATTTCAGATCGGTATCAAAGTAAGGGGTTTGGGGTATTTGTCGCATTAACAAGCGCATTGATTATGATTGCTTATATTGATCTGAATATTGAGGGTCTGGCGGCCATTGTGCAAGTTGTTGGGCATGGAGCTGTTTCTACCGATGTTTCTGATATCATCGGATTCTTGGTACTTGCTCTTGCAGTTTTTTTTGGAGGAATCAGAGGAAATGCATGGCAATCTATGATTAAAGATATCCTTATGTTTGTAGCGATTGCGGCTCTCTTTATTGTAGTTCCCCTTCATTATTTCGGCGGGTTTGGGAATATGTTCTCAGAATTTGTAACAAAGATACCCAAGCATTTGGTGATGCCTGGGGTTTCAAAGAAGCTTGGGATTCCATGGTTAGTTACTACAGTGCTGGTCACAGGTGTGGGTCAATGGATGTGGCCGCAGTGGTTTGGAATTGCATATACCGCGCGCGGTGGGCGGACGCTTAAATTACAAGCAGTATTCATGCCACTCTATCAGTTGGTTAAGGTTGCTGTAATCACCATAGGGCTCGCCGCTGTCATTATTCTTGGTTTTTCGAAACATATTAACGGGAATAACGTCGTCATGATGTTAGCTTTAAAAACCTTTCCGTTGTGGTTTATTATTGTATTTACCATTGCGGCGATCTATTCAGCCATTGTTCCAGCAGGGCCGATTGTGATGACGTCTGCAAGTTTATTGGTGCGTAATGTTTATCAGGTATTGAATCCACGATTTTCAAATCAAATGGCTTATTTGTGGATTAAAATTCTAGTTTTTCCGCTAACCATTCTCGCGCTGATTTTAACGTTGGTTGCTCCTTCTCTTATTGTCAATGTGCTTTTAGTCGCCTATGATTTTATATCGCAGTTGTTTCCGGCTGTTGTGGTTGGGGGACTGTTTTGGAAGAGAGCAACTAAGGAGGGGGCCATTTCTGGAATTCTAGTCGGATGGATTATTTCCGCGGTTATGGTTCTTACAAATCACGATCCCTATTTGGGAGTGAACGCAGGATTCTATGCACTCGTGGGAAACTTCGTTGTATTTTATATTGTAAGTTTAGTGACACGTCCAGTGGATCAGACGTATCTAAAACAGTTTCTTGCTTCGGCATTTCCAAAAACAACTTCAACTTGTTTTGTAAGTTCAGAAAATGTATCAGATTAGCTGAATTAAACATTTCGAAGTTTCTCATATGGGCTCAACATGAACATATACTGCTGAAGGAATTTCATTTGAAGCCAGCAGTGTATGTTTATGTGTATTCCGGATTTTATAAATGGTAATTTTAGTGGTGTATTGGTTTGCATTAAATTCTAAATGAAAACGATAAGCAGCATGAATAAACGCCCTTTAAAAAGGGCGTGGGGTATAAGGGCTTTCACTTGAATTTGTGAATTCATCCCACGAATAATCGAGAACGAAGTTCTCTTTTGTTGTGCACATCTTTTGTCATATTAATCAATTCTTCATTAGCAAAGGCGGCCATTCCCGGATTCGGATCTTCGCGGAGTTGCATCAACTTTAAAAATTGTTGATACTCTGTTTTCGTAAAGACTTCTTTAGCCCACGCAATAAAGGCTTCATTCGAATTCACCATGTACTATCCCCTTTCCTTCAAATCCTGTTCAGGT
>JAKACV010000084.1 GCA_021821085.1 Bacillota bacterium
AACTTGGTCTGCGGAGTCTACAGGAGAAGTACTTGCAACTTCGTAGTGCTTCATGAACCGCCGTATGCGGACCCGCATGTACGGTGGTGTGAGAGGACGGGGGCTAGGCGCCCCCTCCTACTCGATATAAGTTTGGATGGTGTCGGCGTATTATTAACGACCGGATTGATGAGATATCTATATATTGATACAATAACGATATATTGTGATCCGGAGTGATGAAAATGCCAAACATCAGACCAAGCTCAGATCTGAGGAACAAATACGTTGAGATTTCCGAATGGTGCCATGATTACATGGAGCCGATTTACATCACCAAGAATGGTCAAGGAGACTTGGTGGTCATGAGTATCGAGGCATACGAGGGGCTTGTTGGAAAATTTGAATTGCACAAGCTCCTTGATGAAGGGATGGAGGACGTAAGACAGGGTAAGGTCAGACCGTTTCGCGACGTACTACGCGATATTGACGTGGAATTTATGAAGTGAAGTCTTATAACGTCGTCATTTCTGAAATTGCCGAAACCGATTTGCGCGAAATTGTCCAATATATCGCGTTTGAACGGATGGAACCTTTCAACGCGAGGCATTTGCTGTCTAGAATTCAAGCAGCGATTTTAGAGTTAGAGAAAATGCCATATCGATATGTCCTCGTGCGAGATGAACAACTAGCCTCCCGGGGAATTCGGATGTTGTCTGTCGACAATCACATCGTGTTCTACATCGTTTCAGAGAGAAATGACTCGGTGACTATTGTCCGGATATTGTATGGTAGGCGTGAGTGGAAAAAGTTGTTGTAGGGCTTTGGGTAGTGAAACCAACCACGGTGGGGTAGAGCACTGCGCTGGCAGCGCAGGGGTCAGGGGTTCAAATCCCCTATTCTCCACCATGTATTTATAAATAAGAGATCTGTAGTTTTGGTGTGTTTTTTGATTTTAGAGCGGTCATTTGGCGTGGTACAGTACAGGGTGAACCAGCAGGCCATATGAATGCCCTTGACAAGGACCTCAACTGTATGATTCTAAGCATAGAACGAAAGGTGGAATGTCGTGTGTGAGCCAACCAACCCGACCCGGAACAACTGGAACGCTTTGAACGAATCGACGATGTCATCTATGACATGTCTTCGCCGCCAACGTCGGAACATCAAAGTATCGTTGGGAATTTATTTTGTGAAATCAGTAATTTTCTAAAAGGGAAGACGTGTAAAGCGTTTGTTGCGCCGTTTGGGGTGTGGTTGAGCAATGCCAACGATGATTATGTTGAACCCGACATCACTGTTATATGTGATCCGGCGAAGATACAGCACAAAGGCTGTGTGGGTATTCCTGATATGGTTCTTGAAGTTCTGTCGCCCAGCACCGCTTACAAAGACAAAACAGCCAAATTACGAACATATAAGGCTGCTGGAATTTGTGAATACTGGATTATTGATCCTGCCTATCAATTCGTTGAGGTATATCTATTGCAAGAAAATACTTTTCCCACTTGCAGTGATTTCAGGGTAGTAAAGTGATCACGCTGGCGGCGCTTGAGAGCCTCTGTCGTATATTTTTGTGGGGTCCAGTAGCCGTTCACAGCGGGTTCCTGGGGCTACGGAGGGCGTCGTTTGGGCATGTCTACCTGGTTCCTGGCTGTCTCTCGAGTGCCGTGGGCTGAGTCGACAACGGTGTGCCTCACGATGCTATGAAACTTTGTGTTTGTATACTCTCATTGCAAATACATACGCAACAACGAGTATGCCTAAACACCATGCGAGCGCAATCCAAATATCATTGCCGACATGCCTCCCGGCGAGCAAAGATCGAACTGCATCGACAATTGAGTTGACGGGTTGGTTATCAGCAAAGGCGCGGACAACTGGTGGCATAGACTTAGTGGGCACGAATGCCGAACTGATAAACGGGAGAAAGAGAATCGGATAGGAAAATGCGCTTGCACCATCCACTGATTTTGCGGATAGTCCGGCAATCACCGCGATCCAGGTTAAGGTCAGCGTAAACAGCGCGAGTATACCAGCTACAGCAAGCCATGACAGCACCCCTGCCGATGAGCGAAAGCCCATAAAGAGCGCGACGAGAATGATGACGACAACCGAAATAGCGTTGGATACCAGCGAGGTCAGAACGTGCCCCCACAGAATGGTCGAACGTGCTATTGGCATGGAATGGAGCCGCTCAAATAGGCCGCGCTGCATATCGATAAACAGGCGGTAAGCCGTATAGGATATACCGCTTGCAATAGCAATCAGCAGAATGCCAGGCAATAGATAATTCACATAATTATCCGCGCCGGATTGAATTGCGCCACCGAACACATAGACAAAAAGCAGCATAAACGCGATTGGCATGATGGTAACCGTGATGATGGTGTCCATGCTACGGAATATATGGCGCATGGAACGTCCGAACATAACGCCAATGTCGCTGAAAAAGTGTTTCTGTATTGCTTCCATTTACTTTTCCTCCTTTTTGCCAACGATCGCGAGGAATATCTCTTCCAATGTAGGTTGTTTTTCCACATACTCCACTTTTGCTTGAGGGAATAGTTTTTTTAGCTCCGAGAGCGTGCCGTTGGCAATAATCCTTCCTTCATGCAGGATGGCAATTCGATCCGCAAGCTGTTCAGCCTCTTCCAAATATTGCGTAGTCAGAAACACCGTCGTACCGCCGTCAGCAAGCTCTTTTACAATCTTCCAAACCTCAATGCGTGCCTCGGGGTCAAGGCCGGTAGTCGGCTCGTCGAGGAAAATGAGATGTGGTTTTCCGACAAGGCTCATAGCGAGATCGAGCCTGCGGCGCATGCCACCCGAATAGGTAGATACCCTGCGGTTGGCAGCGTCGGTCAGTCCGAAACGATGAAGCAAATCTTCCGTAACTTGACGCGGATTATTTAGGTGTCGTAGTTTGCCCATCATGATCAGATTTTCCCGACCAGTCAAAATCTCATCCACGGCGGCAAATTGCCCGGTTAGGCTGATCGACTGCCGCACATGTTCGGGCTTTAACGCAACGTCGAATCTGTTTACGGCGGCGATTCCGCTGTCTTGCTTCAGTAGCGTGGTGAGAATTTTGACTATCGTCGTCTTTCCCGCCCCATTGGATCCGAGCAGGGCGAAAATACTGCCTTGTTTCACTTCGAAATCTACACCATTCAGGACATGAAGCTGTTTGTAGGATTTTTGGAGTCCCTTCACTTGGATTGCCGTGTTTTGCACATTTTTCACTCCCTTATAGGACTGTGACTTTTGACAAATCGACGACCCATAGTCCTTTAAGCGCAGCATAGGTCAGTTTATCCATCGTCGCTCCGTCAAAGCAGACGGTCTTGAAATCACGGTAAGATTTGTTTGTTACGGAAAGAGGTAGACGGAATGAGACGTTCTTGAGTGTCGCTCCCCGAAACGAAGCGCCGTTCAGTGCAGACTTGTCAAACTTGACACCGATGAACGTCTGCCCGTCAAAACAAATCTTTCGCAGGTCTGAATATTCAAAATTCACGCCGCTAAAGATACAGTTCTCAAAGGTTACTTTTCTAAGATCGGTTTTAGTCAGCTTGACATCGGTCAGTCTTATATCAATAAACTTCGCGCCTTTCAGGCTCGAAACGTTCACGTTGGTGCGCACAAGGACGGATTTGCGAAAGCTCGCCTCCGCAAGGTCAGTGGCATAAAAGCTGCAGTCTGTCAGATTCGCGCCGTCAAAATTAGTTTCACGCATATCGCTGCTTGCAAACGAGCTGCCGGTCAAATCGGCGCCAGCAAAGTCAGATCCGCAGAGCGCGCTCGCTTTGAATTTTCCTTTGTGTAAACTAATGTCCGCGAAGTCGCTCTTTGGCAGATTACTCGCACTGAAATTTATCAGCAATTGACGCTCCAGCGAGCGAGAGAGGTTGGCGACTTCTAGTACGGTTTGCTCAATGTCGCCGATGCTGTCAATGGTCATTTGAAAAGCCGTTTCATCGTCCTTGCCTTCGGCCTTGAGTTCACAAAACCGCTCCTGCAAATCGGAGAGAAGGTCAGCCTGTAGTTCGCTAACGCTTTTTATCCCATCGTATGGCGCAAATACCTCGTCTAAATAGGTTTTTAATGGATCATTCATAACATCACTTCTCCTTACAATAAGGTGTCAAGTACGCGCTTCGCGTACTCCCAATTGCTTTTGTTGCTGGCGTAAGTGGACTTACCCTTTTCGGTAATCCGAAAATACTTACGCCGTCCACCCTGAGATTCATCGCCCCAATACCACTCAATGTCACCGTCTGCCTCAAGCCGCCGAACGCTGGAGTACATCGTAGCTTCCTTCAACTCATATTCACCGCCTGAGCGCTCGGCAATCATCTTGACAATTTCGTAGCCGTAGCGATCAGCTTCGGACAAGAGCCGCAAAATCATCGTATCGGAGTGTCCTCGCAACAGGTCGGATGTAATTTTGTTTTGACTCATATCGTCACCTCGATATCAGCATGATACATCATACTACCATGATAGTCAATGTAGTATGACAGTTGATTTACAGTGATTGTTGTTCAAGTTTTGAACGGTAGGCGGGAGTTGACACAGTTATTATAGGGAATTGGTCAGTGAAACTGACTGATGACAGTAACGTGCACATGCTCGACCAACTGAGCTACTATAAGGTCGAGTACCCGGACAAATGCTCGCAAAAGAACCCATATGTTCCTGAAGAACGCGAATGGCTAGATGCGAACAAAAAGCTGCGCGGTTTGATGAAAGCTGAACTGGTCATTCTACCGAACACAAATTGTTCGACGTCAGAATGGCCGTTGTGCAAGGTGCAATCGGCGGCTCACACATGGGTACACGCATGTTCACCATTGGAGAGCCGGATGCGTCGAAACGGCGCAAGTCCGGTTCGGGGAAGAGCTCGGGCGTCAAACTGTTCCTATGGAGTGGGTCGGCCCGGGCTTATTCTACATATGACTTATAAATTTGATATTGATAGGAATGGAAGGGGGGATTAAACTTATCGAAGCTCGTTGGGATGAGGCGTATTTCGTGTTGGATGCAAGGCTTGACAAGTACAATCCAAGAAAAATATCTCCCTATGAGATTCCGTACATTTGGGACATATTTAGCACACCACACTATTCTGGCCTACGTCACTACGTGATTTTAGCAACGACAAACGCGGAAATGAATCCGATCAATAAGATGCTCGCGGTACTAAAACCAATTTGAGGGGTACTCTTTGTTTGTACTCTTTTTTTTATCGTCTATTTGCTCATCGCATCCTTCTATGATTTGTACACGCATCGCATACCCAATTGGCTAAACTATGTCGCTTTACTCGTACTCTTTGGTGCATTGGGCATGTCTATGACATCACTTATCGGATGGCTCGGCATGGGTGTGGTTCTCTTTGTGGCTGCCTATATGAACGTGATTGGTGCAGGCGATTGGAAGATGGGCATGGTCATGGGGGCAGCATTGGGATTTCTGCCTGCGCTCATCGTATTTGCGGTCGCCCAAGCGCTGGCTCCTTTAGCGAGGTCCATCACAAAACGTTTTAGCGATAAATCTGGTGTGCCAATGGCTCCACTGGTGACGATAGTTTTTATGGTTGGTTGGTCTGTCGTGGCAATCACTACGAAGAAGCACATAGGAATCTGGTAGAATAGCAAATGTACAGTAGTTTGATCGGGGGCGGCTCACTTCCCACATAGGGAGGTGATGTGGAATGGTGACATGGCAGGGACTTTCGTTCGCAGTCAGTTTTGCGATGCTGGTTCTGACGATTGTCTCATTCAACAAGAAAAACCGCCCCTGACTCCCCAGTTAGGACAAGCGGTTTTTTCTTGTTTAGACGTTAATAATTGTTTCAAACAAGGAGCTGCCCTTGATTGGGCCACTGTACCGAAAGAGTCGTGGTCACACACGGCTCTTTTGTTATGTTTATCGTATCACGCACAGTTTATTCGTTCAAGTGCAAAATTTGATCCAAAAATCAAGCACCGCAAACCTCTTCCTTTAGGGAGAGGTTAGGTGCGTCACTCAGGTGTTCTTTGGCTTTCAATATACTGTCGAATAATCGATAGCGGTGCCCCACCACAACTACCTGCAAAGTAACTAGGAGACCACAGGTGACCACACCATAGTTTTTGCTGAATTTCAGGATACTTCTTTTGCCGAATGAGACGACTGGAGACCCCTTTCAAGCTGTTTACCAGAGTAGAAATTGAAACCTTGGGCGGATAATGGACCAACAGATGGACGTGATCATCTTCGCCATCAAATTCAATCAGTTCTGCTTCGAAGTCTTTGCAAACAGCTTCAAAAACAGTACGCATATCCTCTAAAATAGCTTTTGTAAAGACACCGCGCCTGTATTTTGTTATAAAGACCAAATGAACATGAAGATTGAATACACAGTGGCGACCTGTTCTAATATCGGTTGACGGTTTCATAGACCAAGTGTATCATGGAAGTATGAAAATACTCAAGGCGTTTCGCTATCGCTTAGAACCAACGGAAGAGCAAGCTCGCCAACTCTCGCGTTATCGCGGGTGTATGCGCTTTGTCTGGAATAAGGCATTGGCTCTGCAAAAGGGGCGGTTAGAAGCCGGATACCCTTTGCTATCCTATGGGGATTTAGCGAAGCTGCTGACGCTCTGGCGACATAGCGATGAATATGGTTTTTTGAGTGAAGCGCCGGAACACCCCCTACAATGGACGCTTAAGTTTCTCATGCAGTCCATCAAGGTGGCATTCGATCCAGTCCATCCGTCGTGTTTCCCGACGTTCAAGAAAAAGAACCGGGACGAAGCGGGTATGCGCTACCCGGATGCCAAACAAATCAAATTCGATTTGGCCACACAAGATCAAGAAGGCCGAAACGTTCTGCCGAAGGTATTCTTGCCTAAGATCGGATGGGTGAAGTTTCGTCATTCTCGAATCATGGACGGGTCCCTGCGAAATGCAACGGTGACATGGCACGCTGGTTACTGGTATGTGTCATTTCAGACCGAAGTAGAGATCCCTGAACCGGTTGTGCATCCATCGACTTCAGAAGTCGGAATCGACCGTGGCATCGTTCATTTCTTGGCGCTTTCCGACGAAACTTTTGTCGATGCACCAGGCTGGTTTCGTCGATATGAAGCTCAAGTAGCTTGGGAAATGCGTAAACTTTCCCGCATGAAGAAATTCTCAAAAAACTGGCGCAAGCAAGTTGCTAACATTCAGCGGCTACATGCTCATATCGCCAATGCTCGTTTGGATTTCTTGCATAAGACCTCGACAATCATCAGCAAAAACCACGCGATAGTGTTTGTAGAGGATCTCCATGTCAAGAATATGAGCAAGTCTGCGAAAGGTACCAAAGCGCATCCAGGAAAAAAGGTGCGTTCTAAGAGCGGGCTGAACAAGGCAATCCTCGATCAAGGGTGGTCCATGTTTCAGACGCTATTAACGTATAAACTCACTTGGCAAGGCGGTTATCTAAAGACAGTACCCGCGCCTTATACAAGTCAAACTTGTCCAATGCCCACGTGCGGCCACACCAGTAAAGAGAATCGTATCTCACAAGCTGACTTCACCTGTACAAAATGTGGTTATCACGCCAATGCGGATACCGTAGGCGCTATGAATGTATTACGGGTCGGACTGACCCGGATCGCCTGTTTGCCTGCGTAGC
>JAKACV010000085.1 GCA_021821085.1 Bacillota bacterium
GAATCAAAAGGTCGGGAGTTCGAATCTCTCCGGGCACGCCATTATTGCCTAGTATGACATGATTGGTAAAGATATACACATGCGGGTGTAGTTCAATGGTAGAACTCCAGCCTTCCAAGCTGATAGTGTGGGTTCGATTCCCATCACCCGCTCCAACATTAAAAGAGATCGCCAGTCTGGATCATCAGAATGGGCGGTCTCTTTCATTCTGATATTATTGGAGAAAGGCACTTTTAGTTATCATAGGATCCGCAACAGCATTACTGGGAAAAAGTCGTATGTGGAACCTTATTTTACGTGCCATGCAGCAAGGGAAAGGGTGTAAACGGTGGAGGCTACGAGAAACCATGTTGGCCATGATGTGGAGAACAATGAACTCGTTGTGCAGATTCAACAAGACGGATTTGAGCTCGATTGGCAAGAAGCCGTGGGGAAACCAGACGATAGCCAAGTGTCGGCACAGGAAAATCTATATTGTATATATCGCGATGATCCGTATAAAGCGTTGTTATTTCTTGGGTTTTCCAACCCCGCCATTTCGATGCCAGACTCGGTTCGATTTCTTGGATTTATCGCGGCAGCCTTTGTAAAGACACTTTCAAGAAATCCTGACATTGAGTTCTTGAGAGAAAAGGTTGTTGTGAAATTGGAAGAAGATGAAATTGAACGGATTTTGCGCAACGCACCCTACATGAATGGGGCGGAGCACTTGAATCGGAATTGGATCGACCACGTTTGGTACAAATTGAACGAGGTGTTCTCGATTGAAATTAAGGAGTACAAAGGCAGAGTTACAGATTTCTTTGCCTCACATAGTCCAGGTATCCATCTTGTTGGCAGGGTGTTTTTCCACCTTGTTGAAAATAAGGAGGATGAGTATCCTTTTGCCTTCTTGGCTACGTATTCTTCTGGAGCGACCACTGGCGGGAAATCAAAGCATCTTCCGCTAAAGAATGCACTGGTTGAATACAAGGATGATAGGAAAAAACTACTGGATCTTTTATCAACAGTGAATCAGGCGTCAGTCAAGAGCGACTTTATTTCAGAACTAGTGGAATCGGGAGAAATATTTTATCCCATTGGAATGACAAGTCATGAAGCGTATACCTTTCTGAAGGAAACCCCTTTGTATGAAGAAGCCGGAGTTCTATGCCGGATCCCAAATTGGTGGAAAAGCAAATCAAATTCATTGAAGATATCCATCACTGTCGGTAATCAACAGCCGTCTCGTTTGGGATTAGACGCCATTGTCGATTTCAACGCTCAATTGTCCATGGGCGGTGAAATGATGACAGTGGATGAGTTGAGGAAATTGCTCTCTGAAGCCGAAGGACTTGCTTTCATCAAAGGCAAGTGGGTGGAAGTGAACCATGAGAAGTTGAAGGAAACCCTGCATGCGTACGAACAAGCGCAGAAGCTCACGGGGCAGACGGAGATGACCATGATGGAAGCCATGCGTTTCCAATTGAATGCTTTGACCATAATGAATATTCCCAAAGATACCTGTGAACTTGAAATTACGAATGGGGAATGGCTCGACACGATCATTTCCAAATTGACGTATCCAGATGAAATCGAATCGGTTTCGGGAGGCGAAGATTTTCATGCCAGTCTTAGGCCGTACCAACAAAAGGGACTCGCATGGCTGCTTTCCATGAAGTCGCTTGGTTTGGGGGCGTGTTTGGCAGACGACATGGGTCTTGGAAAAACAGTCCAGGTGATTGCACTGTTAAATTACATCCGATCTCAAAAGTCGGAAAAAACGCTTCTGATTGTCCCAGCATCCCTCATCGGCAACTGGACGAATGAAATTACCAAATTCGCACCTTCCCTGAAATACTACGTTTTGCATCCTTCTGAAAACAAGACCTCAATCGACCAGGATGAGGGACTGTTGGAGGGGTACGATCTGTGGATTACCACTTATGGAATTCTGCTGAAATCAGATTGGCTGCGAGAAGTCAGCTGGCATACGCTCATACTCGATGAAGCACAGGCCATCAAGAATCCGGGGACTAAACAGACGAGGGCCGTAAAGCAGATCAAGGCCAGTTACAAGATTGCGATGACAGGGACTCCAATCGAAAACCGTTTGTCGGACCTGTGGTCCTTATTTGATTTCCTGAACAAGGGCCTCTTGGGGAGTCCCAAGGAGTTCACTGATTTCACGAAGCAATTGAAGGAAAACCCAGAGGGTTACTCACGGGTGAAGGAGGTCGTAAGCCCGTTCGTTCTCAGGCGATTGAAAACGGACAAGGCGGTCATTGCTGACTTGCCCGACAAGATTGAAATGAAGACATTCACCACACTGACTAAGTCGCAGGCGGCGCTTTATAATGCGCTCGTCGAAGAGATCCAGCAAAAGTTTGAGTCAACGGAAAAGGGAATCGAGCGCAAAGGACTGATCCTGTCCTCTCTCATGAAATTCAAACAGATATGCAATCACCCTGACCAATATCTCGGGCAGGTCGTGTTTTCCGAAGGTGAGAGCGGCAAATTTGCGCGGTTACGCGAACTCTCTGAATCCATTTACGAGAAGCGGGAACGAGTTCTTGTGTTCACACAATTCAAGGAAATCACGAACTCGTTGAGTGAATTTCTGGAGACCGTGTTTCACCATAGCGGACTTGTTCTACATGGAGGAACGCCTGTAGTCAAACGAAGGGAGATTGTTGACAAGTTCCAAGGGCGTGAATATGTGCCGTTCATGGTCCTTTCCATCAAAGCTGGTGGTGTGGGGTTGAATCTCACATCGGCGAACCATGTGATTCATTTTGATAGGTGGTGGAATCCTGCAGTGGAAAACCAGGCCACAGATCGAGCGTTTAGAATTGGTCAGCGTAAAAATGTTATTGTGCACAAATTCATCACCAAAGGTACAATAGAAGAGAAAATTGATTTGTTGATACAGGAAAAAACGAAGCTATCAAGAGAGATCATTCCAGATATTCAGGAAAATTGGATCACTGAGATGGACAACCACCAGTTGATGGATCTGTTCAGACTCTCAATATGAATGGTAGGGTTATTCTTATGTCATATTATGATGGATTTCCGGAATACGTAACCGTCGCGGAAAAGAGAGCGAGGGCTCAAAGAGCGGTTGAAAATCTAAGAAAGAAAAATCCCGACATCTCCCCCATCGTCATTGAAGGGAGAAAGCTGGTACGGACATGGTGGGGGAAAGCGTGGAATGATAATCTGGAACGTTACTCGGATTATGCAAACCGAATTGAGAGAGGTCGCAGTTATGTCCGACATGGGGCTGTTCTAGATCTAAAGATCGCGCCCGGAAAGATTACTGCGCTCGTGCAAGGAACAGATGCGAAACCGTACAAGATCGACATTGCTATTCAACTGCTCGATAAGACAATGTGGGATACTATCACAAAGACCTGCGAGGGAAAAATAGACTCATTGCAGGAACTTTTGGAAGGTAAGTTTCCCAAAGCGCTCACTGAGTTATTTACAGAGAAAGGGAAGGGACTTTTTCCGGCTCCCAAGCAAATATCCTTGAATTGCAGTTGTCCTGATTGGGCGGTAATGTGCAAGCACGTCGCCGCCGTATTGTATGGCGTTGGCGCCAGATTGGATGAAAATCCTGGGCTGTTTTTTGTGTTACGTGATGTAAACATGGACGACCTTGTGGCGAAGGCCATCGCGGATAAATCAGAGATTTTACTGAGGAAATCAGGTCAAAAAAGCAGCAGAGTCATCGATAACAATGACATTTCGGCCATGTTTGGGATTGAAATGGACGTGACTAATGAAACGCCTTCACGAGAGTCTACGGTAAAATTGGGACGGACGAAGGAAAAATCTTCAATGCCACGCGCGTCCAAGACCAAATAGTGCGTAAGTTGATTGGCGCCGACCGCATACCCTCAGTCAGCGAAGGAATGTTGAACTTACTGTTGCAAGTGGGGCCATCTTCGAACGGGCAGCCCCACTCACGCGGTTATCAAGGCGGTCACCCCTGCCTTTGATCCTGTGACTTTTTGAACATTAACCTTCTAGAGGTTGTTCAAAAAGGGTCGAGAACTCTGCGGCGCAGGGCTTCGGCTTGTGCTGGACATGCGTGCTCATGTCCCACCTATCGTACACTCCGCGCGCATGTCCAGACTTCACCAAACCCCTGCTTGCATCTTACCTCAACCCTTTTTGAACAGGTTCTTCTAGTTTTTCAAAAATTAATCCAACAGATTAGTGGTGTAACCTATTTTACAATCCGAAGGCGCCGTGGAAGTTGCACCGCTCATCCGAAACTTAAAATAGACTGAATCGCCATGACCACTGAATCTTGAAGGATCAAACAACACCCAAGGATTATGTGTACGACTATTTCTCCATAAAACTCCATCGTAAATGCTGAATACCGGATTCCCCGGGAACTTGGTCCAGTTTATGCCGTCTGTTGATGATGCACAGCCGATTCCTTCACATGCTTTATTTATTCCTCCGCTGTACCACATCATGAAGTTGGTCGGTATTAAGCGAAGTACGATGGCGTGTTCTGTGGCGTGATTTTCGTTCCATGTTCCCGGACCACCTCTAGGAAGCACTGCTAGAGGGCCTACTACCTTGCTCCAAGTTATACTGTCGTCTGAGACTGCCAACGTGATTTCCTCGGTCGAGCCATCCGTAATGTTGTAATACACTACGTATCGATTATTGAATGGATTCACCGGATCAATAATCGGTGAATTAGCCCGAAAGTATAACACATCTGCCGGTTCGTAACTCCCTCTGTTATAAGCCGGATGGGGTTCCAACAGAGGTGTTTTTGTCAAGAATGAAGTGAGCCACAGAGGACGACTCCGACAAGGGATAGCCAGAGGTCCATTTGCCAGCAGGTTGAGCTGGTTCCCGCACTTGTCGCAGACCTCGATAGAATCGTTTTCCACTTAAAAAAAGAAATTGTCGTGGAGGGGAAGATTGTATTTGAAAGAAGAGGTACAAGCGTAATTTACGCTTGAAAGGCCGATTGATAGGGGATCAAGCTTGGCGAAGAACAAGCCTATCACACCCACCTCTCCACCTAAAACTATGCAGTTCATGTGTGTATCGAAAAGAGTTCCTTCAAACGCTTGAAAACATAGCGGGGTTGCCGTACTTTGGTTAATACAGTTCTCGCCTAACAATTTGAAGCATGATAACAAACGGACAAGGGATAGCTACGCCTTCCTGGAAATTCATTTTTATCCATGTTATATCTTGTACGAACTCATCATGATGAACGTGTACTTTCAATTCTACAAAGTCTAGAATTCATTTGGCGTTAGACGATGAACACCCTGTATTCATCCATTTCTAACAAGCGGGTTACTTCGCCATGAATATTTCAGGGGATGATCAAAACATGTCCACGCCGTACCAATATTTATTTCCGCCCCGTTGTTTCGCCTTGTAAATAGCCTGCTCCGCGATCTTAATCACTTCCTGAATCTCTACAGCGTGGATTGGATAAGCAGCCGTTCCTATGCTCATTGAAATTTGAAAAGTCATTTTTTCGTGTTTCCACGGAACTCTTAGATGATGAAGTAGCTTTTCGGCAACAATAACTAGCTCGATTTGATCATGTAAAGGGAGGGCCACCATAAATTCATCACCGTCTGTGCGAGCGATGAGTGCATCATTCGGCACTGAGCTTTCAATGCGGGTGGCAATTTGCCGGAGCATCCAATCACCTACGAGGTGCCCATGCTGATTGTTGATTTGTTTTAAATTATCGGAATCGAGCACGAGAATCCCCAGTATTTGTCCACTTTCGTGAACCCGCTCTATTAGTTGTTTTAGATGCGCATCAAACGCTCGACGGTTGAAAAGGCCTGTGAGTGGATCGTGAAAAGCAAGTAATTTAGGCTCCTGTTCATGATGATAACGCTCCGTGATATCGCGTACTACGGCCATCACATGCGTGCATTGCCCCTTCGAGTTTACAATGGGGGTAAGTAGTGATTCGCCGATTTGGTCTTTATGGTTCATGAGAAAAGAGATTGGTTTGCCGAGTTTCATCGCGCGCGTGTATTGGTGCAAAAGAAATGTAGCTTCACATGGGATGACTACATCATGGAAGGTAGCACCGTAGGCATCTGTATTTAATCCGGATGCTTTTATGGCAGATTCATTGAGGAATGCATAGCGAAGTTCTTGTTCAGGATGAACTGACATAACAAATACAAGATCTGTCATTTGTTGAAGTAGTGATAAGATATTTATTCTATCTTGGTCTATTGGTTGCATTGAAAAACCCCTTGTTCATTCGCCGTTGAGAAAATTTAATCTACTATAGCATAACACGCAGGTGATGATTGTATTTTATTTAGAAATCTTATGGAGTGCAAGAAGATTAGAGTGTTATTGTAAATCTGTTTGACCGTCTTACGTCATCCCATTATGTTCGTCATTGAATCGGATGTTCTGTATCTTCGTGTGATCTTCATTTTCGCAAGGAACTGTTTTTGCTTTACAATCTGATGATCCACTGGCGAGACAGGTTCAGTTGTCCGTGAAGGTAGACTCCGCCGCGATCGAGAGGCAGCGGCGGTGGGAAGGCACATTTGTGCCCATCAGTAACGTCGGGCCGGAGCGCAAGTCCGACGAGATGCTCCTGATGGGATACAAGAGCCAGATTCAGATGGAGAATCTGTTTCGGGTCGTGGCAACCCTACATGATGCATGGCGTGTTTTTAAAGACACCAAAGCGTATGCTGGCCATGATGGCCTCATTCACGGGGCGTACGATCTTCGAAGAGTTTGATGTGCGAGAAGCGCCAGATACGTTGGTGTATAACTCATAATTGGGGGATGTTATCTGAATAAAGCACCGAATGCAACACAGGGAATATGCGAATGTCAGGAGGGTCCTGCGCAACTACCTTCGACTTTTGATGCGATTGTATCCGAAGGGGAAGTCTGCCCTTTTTTGGGGTATTTATTTGCATACAAAAATCAGGGAATAGGTATAATCGCCATACAGGTGAACCCCCTTGGTATGGGTTGAGTAGGATCTCTTCAGTCCGCGCCAACACTAGCTTCCGTGAACATCGAAAAAAGTTCAGGCAGTTTGTATCAAATTGACCGAATCGAATCGTGGTTTCACCGTTTGCAAGAACAAGTTCCTAATATTCAATGTGTATTTGAAATTTTGGAGCTGGAGAAGATGATTTATTGCGTTTAAAATTTTTGCACACGGAATGGTGTGTTTGTCAAGCGAAAAGTTGACCACCTTGCTAAACGAATTGTTGACCACCCCGTGGTGGAAAAACTAGGACGAATATTCTGGGTTAAGCTGGTTCAGGATGGTTCAGGATGGGTCATGTTCCTT
>JAKACV010000003.1 GCA_021821085.1 Bacillota bacterium
TAAGACAATTTTATTGCTTCTTCTTTGAATTCTTTGTCGTACACTCGCATCTGGATTCCTTCTTTCTTTTTTATCATTCTTTCCAGATTTACGAGTTTGCTGACTCAACTAAAATGATACTACTCCAGGGTGTATAATGCTCGTGAAGGCAAAGAGGAAGGAGATGATCTCATGGCAATTCGTCAAGAAGAATTAAAAAATAAAAGCATAGCTGAAAGAAATGCGGTTATTAAATCGTTGGTCAATAAAATTGCTGATTGCAATGACGAAGCGCTCAGGAAATTGTCTAAAAATTGATTCAAACAACAATAAACTAATAAGCCCCTGCTCAAGCACGAAGTGCTAAGTGGGGGGGTTTGAGTCGTCACTTTTTGTCGTGACACGTTTTTGGCCTATACTCTTGTTTAGGATCGATAACAGAATTTCATGGGATTATTTAAATAAATTCATTGAGGAGAGGTGAGTTTGGTGTATACACGTCACAAGGAAGCGATTGATTGGTTTTCGAAAAAAATCAAAATCAACGAGTGTTTCGTCGGAGGCACCGGGCATTTTTTCCCTCGCGGTGCTGTCGTTTCAGTATCGCTGGGTGAGAATATCGGGTTTGAAAAGGCTGGCATCAGACCGGCGTTATGCATTTCCAATGACACTAACAATCGTAAGAACGGAAATGTTGCTGTAATCCCTTTAACTGACTTGTCAAATAAAGGCGGTCGCCCTTTGTTACCCACCCAATTCATCATGTACAAAAGTAAATACTCATTTTTGCGATTAGATTCAATCGTTCAGTGTGAGGACATGAGAATTGTCAGCAAGGCGCGAATCGGGAATGTTTTAGGTTTTATTTCTAAAACGGATCTCCAGAGCATTGAAAAACGAATTAAAACATTTCTAGCTTTATGAAATAGTGCAATTGACAAGCTCAAATTGATGGGATAAACTTTTTATCGAAGCGTATACTTATATTGTCTGTACGGGGGAAGAGTGCCGAACCCGGTCGCAGGCCAATGTACACTTTTATTGTTGGAGACCACGTTCGTCTCCCAATGGGGCAGGTTCTTAATGAACCTGCTTTTATTTATTTTTATAATTCTTCGGTGAGAAAACTACGAAGTCTTTAGCTTCGTGAATGAATCTCTGTTCTTTAGTCCTGGTTTTCAATGTATTTTCTAATGACTTTCTGACTGGCATTCCCGATGGTACAACAGAAATACCCATCACTCCAAAAGGTTTGTTCCTTCCAAAAATGCTTTTTCAAATGAGTTAGAAACTGAACCTCCCCATGGATAAATCCCTTAGCATTACCCATAAGTGATTGTAGAAAAGTGCTGAACACATCCTCTGACTTTTTGTAGACTGGTCTCATGAATACTCAACGAACCTCAACGGCCTGGCCCCACGTTTCCATTAAAATTTGTTGTTAAAACCTCGGTCCAGTTACTATTAATACCATCGGCACTTATCCCATCTGTGTAATCGGCTTCATCACTAGAATATGGTCCCCAATTCGCTGTTACTTGTGCATCGCGTACAAAAGCAAGTGTGAATCGATTATCACAGGCAATGTCCGAGGAACGAAAAAAGATGACCGAAACGCATAACGAATAAGATGTTAATTAATAGTATATATGGTAGCTGAATTGGCGATTTTAGATCATAGACTAGTTCACTAGATCAAAACTAGATCATAGGCACATAAAAATAGTAGGCCATTTCCAGCCTACCATCTGTTTTTCCTTGCTATATCAGGGTTTTTGTGGTCGGAGTTACAGGATTCGAACCTGTGACCTCCTGCTCCCAAGGCAGGCGCGCTACCAAGCTGCGCTAAACTCCGATAGCAATCATAACAATGAAATGGTGCGGGTGAAGGGACTCGAACCCCCACGGTTACCCGCCAGATCCTAAGTCTGGTGCGTCTGCCAATTCCGCCACACCCGCGAATAAATCTAGTGAGCCATGCTGGACTCGAACCAGCGACACCCTGATTAAAAGTCAGGTGCTCTACCAACTGAGCTAATGGCTCAACTTTTAATAAAGCCATCTGGCTGGGGAGGAAGGGATCGAACCTTCGAATGACGGAGTCAAAGTCCGTTGCCTTACCACTTGGCTACTCCCCAATCTGGGGTGAGCGATGGGGTTCGAACCCACGAGTGCCGGAGCCACAATCCGGTGCGTTAACCACTTCGCCACGCCCACCATATCAAACCACTGGCAGGGGCGGCAGGATTTGAACCCACGACATGCGGTTTTGGAGACCGCCGTTCTACCAGCTGAACTACGCCCCTATGTATTAGGTACGCTTCACAATAAAATAATGCTTTATCAATATACACTGACCATATACTCAAAGTCAAGTGTTCCTGCGGAGAATTTTCACTCCTCTATGTAGACACATTTCAGCACCCATCTCGCAGGACATCAGTGATGGATTATATCGATCTCATTGACGTTACCACCTTATATTCAATATAATAAAGAAAATTAGACATGCAAATATGGTCATTACTTTAGGGGGCAACCTTTTTGTCCGCCGATTTAATCGCATTCACCTTGTCATTTGGACTAGTGTACATATTAGTTCCCCTGATGCGTCACCTAGCCTTACAAACCGGATTTGTGGATATGCCAACTGAACGCAAGGTTCATAAGGCTCCACTCCCGATGCTTGGCGGTGCTGCCATGATTATTGGATTTATCACCGTGACAATTATCGTCCACCATTTTCTCTTCGCGCTGCGACTTGATAAACCGTTTATCGGTATGCTGATTGGCGCTACTCTCATGTTCCTCATTGGCATGGTAGACGATTACGCAAAAACACGGAAATACGACTTCCCTGCATGGCCAAAATTCGTCATTCAATTTCTATCGGCAATTCTTCTTGTCTATAGCGGAGGCGTCATACGAGGCATCCAAGATCCGATCCATCCAGCTTACTATTTTACATTCCCCATATGGTTAGCTGACTTTTTAACGATGTTCTGGATCATCGGGATCGTTAATGTATTTAATTTTCTGGACGGACTCGATGGTCTAGCTGGAGGTATTGCTATTTTTGCGAGTGCTACATTACTTATCGCTTCACTCGTAAAAGGAGATGTTTCCTCAGCTCTTTCAGCCGCATCGTTAATTGGCGTGACGTTAGCCTTTTTGCGCTTCAATTTTTATCCAGCCCGCATCATCATGGGAGATGCCGGATCAACGTTTGTTGGTTATGTACTCGCGGCCATCGCCGTTACGGGCGCGTTCAAATCCGCTACCGCAATCTCCATCTTAGTTCCAATATTAGCCTTGGGAGTTCCGATCTTTGACGCAATCTACGTCGTCATTCGACGCATGTTAGAACATCGTCCCGTATATAAGGCAGATCGGAGTCATGGACATTATCGTTTAATGGCAGCAGGTTATACACAATTACAAACAGTCAGCTTGATTTATCTAGTTTCACTTGCCTTTTCCATCATCTCTGTCACTTTAATTCTACTAGCTCGATAATTGCATTTTGTTATGCAGTTATCGAGTAGCAAAGAGGATCTACGCTGAGTTTCCTAGCATAGATCCTCTTTGCTTTGAATTCACCATTCAGTTGGTGGAGGGGGTAGGATTCGAACCTACGAAGCTTTCGCAACGGATTTACAGTCCGCCCCAGTTGGCCACTTTGGTACCCCTCCATATGGAGCCAGCGACAGGAATCGAACCTGCGACCTACTGATTACAAGTCAGTTGCTCTACCATCTGAGCTACGCTGGCATATCAACCACAACAGGTAATAATATACCACTATTTAAATGTAATGTCAAGTATCTTGATCCAACTAAAACGTATACACACTGCATGATTCGAGATCGTCAATCTACACATTCGACTGAAAGATCCCGAATCCGCCTTCTTCAAATTCTATGTATTAAGTTATACATGTGGTTCTATTTCATAGCGCACATTGCGCGTTGGAGTAAATGTAGAAACTGCATGTTTATAAATCAACTGCTGTTTCCCTTCTGACTCAATTACTACTGTAAAGTTGTCAAACGCCTTGACTAAGCCGCGAATCTGAAAACCATTGACCAAATACACAACTACCGGAATATTCTCCTTGCGAATCTGATTTAAAAAGTTATCTTGAATATTAATCGCCTTGTTAGCCGTCACGAAGTTGCCCCCTAAATGCCCGATATAACCCTTATTCATCCTCCAGCTCGATCATCATTTTACGTCTTTTTACATGATCAAGGATATTAGATATCGACTTTATCATATCATTATCTGCCCAATTATACCACTGAATACGCGGATCCGCTCGAAACCAAGATAGTTGACGTTTCGCATATCGACGACTAGCTTGTTTAATACTTGTTACCGCGTCCTGAAGGCCTATTCGATCTTCGACATAAGCCATAAGCTCTTTGTATCCAATCGCTTGCATCGAAGTATGTTTTGAAGTACACCCACGAGCAAGCAAACTCTCAACCTCTTGTACAAGACCCTCATCGATCATTTGATCGACTCGTTGATCAATGCGGGCATACAGTATGTCACGATCCATTGTTAATCCGATAATAATCGGCGCAAATGGAGATTCTGTGGTTCGTTTATAACTAGCTGCAATCGGTTGTCCAGTAAGTGTAATAATCTCCAGGGATCGAATCATTCGTTTATGATCATTCGGATGAATTCGAGACGCTGCATCTGGATCGAGACGCTGCAGTCGCTCATGAAGGACAAGGGCACCCTGTTGCTTGACTATTTGCTCAAAAGAAGCGCGCAATTCTTCATCGCGCGTGGCCTTCGTGAAATCCAAATCGTCCATCACCGCCCGAATATACAGCCCCGTTCCACCTACCATCAAGGGCACAGAATCTGATTTTGCACAATCCAGCAAAATGGAGCGCGCCATAATTGCATAATCATAGGCAGTAAATGTTTCTGTAGGTTCAATTACGTCAATCATGTAATGAGTGATCCCCCGTCGTTCTTCTAAAGGAATCTTAGCTGTACCGACATCCATGTTTCGATATACCTGCATAGAATCGGCTGAGATAATTTCACACTGCAAATACTCCGCCAAGTCTAAACTAAGCCCTGTCTTCCCAACTGCTGTGGGTCCGACAAGACAGACCACCGGTATCCGTTTCTTAGCCATCACAATCCCCCTTCCAATTATCTTAGAATCCGATCACATCACAATCTCCTTTTAAATTCGCGCTCTAATTGGCTTCGAGTGATACGGATCGCGGTAGGGCGCCCATGTGGACAAGTAAAAGGATTTTCTAATTTTTGCATCTCCTCAAGCAACGCATCCATTTCCATTTGGTTCATCGTCGAATTGGCTTTAATTGCCGCCTTACAGGCGCGCAGAATAACCTTATTCTCCAACTCCACACGAAAAGCGGAAGCCGGTCGATCTGCCAACAAATCAAAAATCACATCATGGGTCAATTGAGGTATGTCTAATCCTTCCCAAATAGAGGGCACATGAGTAATACGGATCACATCATCGCCAAATAGTTCAAAGACAAATCCAAATACAGCAGTCGTTCTTTGATGTTGCATCACCGCCTGCGTTTGAACCGCGTTTAATTGCACCGTAACGGGAACAAGCAATTCAAACGGATAATTCTCACGAGCATGTATTTTTGCGCGGAATTGTTCATAAAGGACTCGTTCATGCGCGGCATGCTGATCAATCAAATAAATATCTTCTCCATCCTCTGCGACAATAACAAGTTTTAATACTTGCGCAATCGCCCGAAGTCCTGGTACGGAATGATCACTTTTTACAACCTCCTGCCCTTGATTCTTAAAAAGATCAAGCGCAACTTGCGTGGTTTCCTCGTTTGAACCCGTATTCGAATAAGAGGAAGAGATCACAGAGCCAAGCAATCCACGTCCTCTTCCACGAGTAGTTCCCTCTGCCACATGCACGCCCCGTTGTCCTCTCTCTGTCGGAACCACGGGAGCTTCAACTCCCGACCGTTTCCAACTCGCTGCTTCCTCGCGTGTTTCCTGCACTGGCACGATCAGTTCTCGTGAAGGTGTATGTTTACTTAAATTCGAAACAGTTGGAGATGCAACCCCCATCTGCAATGTCTGCTTAACAGCAGATGCGACAAGAGCACAAACATCCCGTTCTTCACTAAACCGAACTTCCATTTTACTCGGATGGACATTTACATCAACCAGTGTGGGATTCATCGATAAAGCGACCGTTACAACAGGGAAACGGCCTTTTGGCACCAATGTTTCATATCCCTCAAGAACGGCATTTCCAAGTGCGATACTGCGTATAGGGCGACCATTTACAGAAAACCACATCGCATTACGTGATTTTCGTGCGAATTCGGGGGCAACCACCAACCCAGCCACAACATAGTCTGGAGATTCGAGCAAAAGCGCCAGTGCTGACTTGGATAAGTTTAGACTATGGATTGCGGCAAACGCAGATATGAGTGCCCCATCTCCAGCGGTGCTGAACACAACTCGATCATCAATCTGCACACGAAATGAAATATCCGGTCGTGCCATTGCCGCACGCGAAACGATTTCGACAATATGCGTGTTTTCCGTTTGAAGTGAGCGAACAAATTTTAGGCGGGCCGGCGTATTATAAAACAAATCTTCCACTGTAATTCGCGTACCCTGCGGACAACCTACAGGTGTTCGTTCAACGAGATGTCCTCCTTGATAACAGACCAGAACCCCTTCCTCTACTTGTCCCATACGCGTTCGCAACGTCACCTTGCTCACGGCCGCAATCGAAGGCAGTGCCTCACCCCTGAATCCCAGAGAATGTATCTTGTTTAAATCAGTCAAATGCGAGAGTTTACTTGTTGCATGACGCAAGAACGCTATCTCGACATCATCTTGCGCGATACCCATGCCGTCATCTTGCACCTCAAGCAATGTCAATCCACCATCACGTGCAAGTACCTGAATCGTTTTGGCATCGGCGTCAATTGCATTTTCAATCAACTCTTTGATTACCGCAGCAGGGCGTTCCACAACTTCCCCCGCTGCGATTTGGTTTGCCACTAAATCATCAAGTACGTGGATCAATCCCATAATTGGTCCCCTTCTTCACTCGCTCCTGCAATTCAAATAGATAACTGATAGCTTGACGTGGGGTCCATTCTTCAAGTGTCAAGTCACGCAACTCCGCGATGAGTTCCTCACCTGCACGTTGTTCCAAACTCGCTTCTCTTGAAAAAGCAATCGCAATTTGTTGTGTTGAGGCAACAGCCTCTTCCATACTGCGCTCAAGATTCAATAAAATATGTCTTGCCCGCTCTGTTACTGATCTTGGTAAACCCGCCTTTTGAGCCACCTGTATCCCATACGAACGATCCGCTGAACGCTCAACCACTCGGTGTAAAAACACAATCTGATCCCCATGCTCTTTCACTGCAACAGACAAATTAAACACTCTTGGTAATCTGCGAGGTAATTCTGTGAGCTCGTGATAGTGAGTTGCAAAAAGCGAGCGAGCGCCTGTGTAGTCATGTACATATTCGACAAGCGCCTCTGCAATACTCATCCCATCATATGTCGCTGTCCCTCGACCAATTTCATCAAATAAGAGTAGACTCTGTTCTGTAGCACCATCCAAAATCTCAGCGCTTTCTGTCATTTCCACCATAAACGTACTAAGTCCCGCAGTTACGTCATCTGATGCTCCAATTCGCGTAAAAAGCTTGTCCACAACACCAATTTGTGCGGATGAAGCAGGTACAAAACTCCCAATTTGCGCCATGATAACAATCAAAGCCGTTTGGCGCATATAGGTGCTTTTTCCACCCATATTTGGTCCCGTAATCAGTGCAATTTGCCGTGCGTCACACGAAAGATGAACATCATTCTCCACAAATCCTCCGGTCGTATGGCGTTCAACGACAGGATGACGACCTGATACAATGTGTATTACACGAGAATCATCAACAATCGGTCGAACATAATGATACCTTTTGGCGGCCGTAGCCAAACCTACTAATGCATCTAGCTCACCAATCGCATCTGCAGTCTGCTGAATCAAGCGCAGATGCACTCGCGCTGTAACAATAAGATCAGAGAAAAGTTCCAACTCAAGCTCCTTCTGCTTTTCTCCAGCTTGAGCAATTTCAAATTCTCGTTCACGTAACTCCTTTGTCACATATCGCTCTGCGGTAGAAAGAGTCTGCTTTCGTTCATAATCATCCGGTACCAAATGAAGATTCGCACTGGTGACTTCAATGTAATAACCAAAAACGCGATTATAGCCTACCTTTAACGACTTAATACCTGTTCGCAAACGCTCCGACTGTTCTAGTGCAAGAATGTGCGACCTTCCCCCATTCACAATTTCTCGCAGTCGATCAATCTCCTGATTTGCTCCTGATTTAATCAACGAGCCGTCTTTAACACTGTCTCTCACATCTTCCGACAACACCGCGCGAATTTGTTCGACCAGCGGTACACACTCATACATGTCTTCTGTAATTTCGCCAAATGCTGTATCCAACGAAGTCGTTTGCAACTGTTCACGCAAGAAACGCACGATTTCAAGCGACTCAGCCAATTGCCATAAATCACGAGGTGTTGCTTGATCAAAGGAAATACGCGATACAATACGCGTCAGATCGTGCAATCGCTTTAATAAATTACGTAACTCCTCCATGACTACAGGTTCATTTAACAACGTCATAATCATATCTTGCCTCTGTACAATCGACGACACCTCGCGTAAAGGATGCTCTAACATTTCTCGCAAGCGTCGTCGCCCCATTACATTACAAGTAAAGTCAAGCGTTTCAAACAGTGTCGCCCTTTTTCGTTCATCATTCGTCGGGCGTATCAATTCCAAATGGCGTACGGTATTAGCAGTGAGCTCCATAAAACGATCTTCATCTAACGTTTTCGGACGTTTCATATGATCCAAGGAATGTTTTCTTGTATATTCCAAATATCTCATAAGCAGTTGACTACCTGAATCGCGTGGAACAGGAGGCACGAAAAGGTCATTAGGTATGTGGGAATAAGTAACCTCGGCGGCGACGGCGTATTCTTTCAGTTGTTGTGTTCGTTCATAGTTCCCATGCTCGTCTCCCACAACCTCAGCCACCTGCATACGGTTAAACCAGTTACTGAGCGTAGGATAGCCACCCGTTTTAATCCATATATTACCTGTTAATGCATCTGCAATAATTCCCGTCAGCTTTCCTGTCTCCGTTTGTCCAAAGGTAGCAATCAAGGGCCGATACGTATCTTGACGAATATAATCATGAGCTGTCCCAGGTGTAATCAAGCGAATAATTTCTCGTTTAACGAGCCCTTTTGCCAGTTTTGGATCCTCAACCTGTTCACAAATCGCTACCTTATACCCTTTCCCGACAAGTCGACTAATGTAATTGTCTGCCGCGTGATACGGAACGCCACACATCGGCATGCGTTGTTCACCTGTACCTCTGCCAGTAAGCGTCAAGTCAAGGAGTTCACTTGCCTTAATCGCATCTTCATTAAACAACTCATAAAAATCACCTAAACGAAAGAAAAGCAGCGCATCTTCACACGTCTGCTTGATCTCTTCGTATTGCTCCATCATAGGCGTGCGTTTAGCCACGAGCATCCTCTCCCCCAAAAACAGTGCGCATGAGACACTCACTGATCGTAAACGATCTACTATGCGGTAATTACCTGCTGTGTAACAATTGTCCCCCGTAATGTCCATGTATGAGCTGAATCAATCTGAGCCAAAACCGTCTGATGTATGAGTTCTTGCGGTGCATCCAGTAGTACAATTTTATTTGTACGAGTCCGCCCCGCAAGAACATTCACGTTCGTTCTACTCACGCCCTCAATCATCACTTCGACTGTCTGACCAATGAGTTTTTCATTATGAATTCGCGAAATTCCATTTTGCAAATCCATTAAGCGATTTAACCGCTCTTTCTTTATCTCCATTGGTATAGGATCCTCGTACCGTGCAGCAGGCGTTCCTGGACGTGGAGAATAAATAAACGTATACGCAGTATCGTAAGACAGATGTTCGACAAGAGCCAGTGTTTGAGAAAAATCCTCCTCTGACTCTGTCGGAAATCCAACAATGAGATCGGTCGTCAGCGCCACTTGAGGAATGACAGCACGGATTTTTTCAACCAGTTGAATATAATATTCGCTTGTATAGCCGCGATTCATCTTTCGTAATACATGATTGCTGCCCGACTGTACAGGTAGATGAATATGTTCACATACTGTTTCTGTCTCCGCAATCGCCGCAATAATCCGGTCTGTAAAATTCCAAGGATTCGATGTTGTAAAACGCACGCGTTCAATTCCGTCCACACGCCCTACAGCCCTCAGAAGATCCGCAAAATCAGCATCCCCTAGATCAATGCCGTAATCATTTACATTTTGCCCAAGCATCGTCACCTCTTTAAAGCCTAACTCCACAAGACCTTTTACTTCCTCCACAACGCTTGATAACACACGACTGCGCTCTCGTCCGCGCGTGTAAGGAACTATACAGTAAGTGCAAAACTTATTACAGCCATATTGAATGTTAACCCAAGCACGCACCCCTTCTTTACGCGCCTTTGGCAAATCGTCTAACACAACCTGCGCCTTGTCCCAAACTTCCATCACAGTTTCTTGACTTGCGCGCGCTTCTTGGATTAATTCAGGCAAACGATGCAAATTATGCGTGCCGAATGCTAAATCAATCCACGGATACGTTGTCCTTATTTTTTCTTGAACTGCTTTTTCCTGCGGCATACATCCACATACTCCAATGAGTAATTCTGGATTCCGCTGCTTTAGTGACCGTACTCGACCGACCTCACCAAATACTTTGTTCTCTGCATTTTCGCGAACGGCACAAGTATTAAATAAGATCAAATCTGCTAACGCTTCATCCGTGGTTGCCATATATCCCAATACTTCTAAAAGACCAGCCATAATCTCCGTATCATGCTCATTCATCTGACAACCATAGGTTCGAATCATATAACGTTTTCCCTTGTAAGTACCGACAAGTTCTGCACGGACAGCGTCTCTCATTGCCCGTAAATCCGTTTTTTCAATCACTGGCCGAGTCACTTGTACCGCCAGTATATTCAGATCATCACTGTAGTTACTCACTCTCACACTTCCTTATCGCGCAAATCAACATAAATCTTATTGTACACAAACCACATGAAAGCAGCAATTTATACACAACAAAGGAGAGAGCCATGCCCCCTCCTACGTACTCGCTATAGAAGCCAAATGGACAGTATTCATCATCAAAAAGATCGTCACCCGCATGTGCCGTATGGAACGCGCGTTTTATGAACCCGCTCTCGCAGGTGGGCGACTAGCATTTCGGTGTTTGACGTCCCTTCCAAAGAGGGCATGCCAGCACGAAACGGATATCTGTCTCCCCTTAAAACACATACGGTTCAAAACAAAGGTCCCGAATACGGGCACTGCAGGTATTGATTATCATAACAAGAGTATGCACAAGACGCAACCCGTAAAATACTACCTATCTGAACCGAGGTGCAGTAGACACTGAACAAGTCGATCTTTTGCGGCAGTTTCAATCGCCAATTCATCAAATTTCATTGGTTTTGCATTTGCCTCAAACAGCACAGGTGTCCCATCTTGTAAAAGTCCCATGTCAATCGAAAGCTCGGTCCATGTTTTTGAAAAATTGGAAATAGCTTCGGCTGCGTCAATCGCTACCAGGCGTGCTGTCTGCTCCACCCGCTTTGCACGGCTGCCAAAAACTGAATATAACACCTTCTGCGGTTTTGCAATCACTCCTCCATTCGGCACGTGAGTGGTAATCCCACTCACCGAACCAACGCGAACTCCCATGCCTGTTATGTCGAATTTTTTAAGCGAATCCTTATGCAGAAGAAGACGCAAATCAAAACGACGCCCATGATACAATTTTACAGGTGCTTCTTCTTGCAAAAGATACCGACACTTCCATTTGCGGTGATTCACCCATTGCTCAAATTGACGCTGCGTCAAGGTACCATACGATACTCGTTTACCTTTTTGTTGCTCAACTACTTCATAATGCTGGTCCTGTAGTGCCACATGAAGAATGCCGACTCCTGCCTTCCCCGCAATCGGCTTCACATAAAATGTCGACGTGTGTTCTGCAAATTGAAGAATGTCAGTTGCATTTTCGACAATCCTACTTTCAGGAACATAGGAAACTAATTCAGGATGAGAATGCCAAATTTGCGAGAGGTGATCTTTACGTAAGAAATGTGGATTAGTAATGACATGACCTTGCTGTTCCCACTGATTCAACATATCTCTGACATATGACTTGTTTTCTAATTCGCGCGTGGGAATCCGATTATACAAGACCTTAGGGAGTTCACGGTCGTCTGTTCTTACCAGCTTCTCTGTAGAAGAACCAGTATATACGGTCATGCCCTGTGGACATACATTATAAATGCTACATGAAATGCCCTGTTTATTTGCAGCCTTGATGATTCGCTTGAAATTTGCTACGTTTCCCCCAAAAATCTCCGCGCTGCGACTCGCCGTAAGAATGCCGAAAGGTTCCCGTTGTCCTCCTTTTATCATCTCGAAGCACCTACCGCAATATTGTGTTCAGCAAGCCACCGCGCGTATTGAAAAACGGCTATGCGCGACCATGAACCCGCTTTGCGTAAAGAACGATGGGAGAATATCGAACGACCCGGTTTAGCGTTTGCTTCAAATAAGACAACGCGTCCGTCGACGGCGATTCCCATATCAAGTCCAAGTTCCCCCAACTGCGGATCGAGGGTGCCCGCTAATTTTTGTCCTATACGATTCGCGGTCTGTTCCATTTCCTGACGAACGTGATCCATTTGCGCTCCATACCAACTCCGCAAGACGCGGTCAGCATCCTCCACCCTGCCACCACTATGCACATGTGTAGTAATCCCTTCAGGATGGGCTACCTTTGCACCAATCGCAGCAACATGCCATTTATCTTGTGTTACCCGATGAATGTGAACACGAAAGTCAGTCTTACACCCTTCGTACTTCGCTAACGGAATCGCCTCTTGTACGATAAATGGCATATTTCTCATACGTATGCGACAGGCATCTAAACAGTCCTGTGGCTTTGCAAAGATCAGCGTATGCACGCGTGTTACATCCCGCGATGCTAACTGATATTGACCATGCACTTTAGAAGCTCGACAGATGCCTTCACCAAAACTACCGCTAATTGGTTTCACAAAAATACCCTCGTACTCTTCTAGCCACTGTAATACCTTTTCTGGCTCCCAAACGGGGAGCGTATCCGGCAATAACGTTTTTAACTCTTCATCTGTACGCAAGATGCTATCCATTTCACGTTTGTTAAAAAAACGCTGGTTAAAGTATGGGATGCCTTGGTCCTTTAACCACTTCTTGACCCGTTGCGTATCAAGCGATGCTTCTTCTTTTCGAGTCGGAATGCGATTATACACCACGTGGGGTAATTCATCATTTCGCTGCTCAGAAAGAATTTGACGGGGTGTCACCGCGTAAGCCGTGACACCTATCGTTTCGGCCGTGCGCAGTAGGGCGCGAATATACGGAGAATGAGCGTTTTGCTCTCCCGTTAGAATCGCACAAACGAAAGTTGACCTCCTGCTCATGTTCTCACTCCCCCTCTCACCGATAAAGAAGGCTGCATTTTTTTTCTGACTGTCGTCTTTCGAACAGATGTGATCGGGACTGGCAATTGCCATGCTTTACGAAGATCAATTGATTCATCCCACACCTCGTCATTGCGAATCATTGTAAAAATAAGATCGATTGATTCGTGATAAAGCAAATAACTGGACGTCCGTTTCACATTAGCATATACATCCTCTGCGATTGGCAGCAGAAAATCGCGATCGTTGCGATAAAATGCACGCAAGCGCTGAGAGTTATGCAGTTCAATGTAAGGCAACTCTACATGATGATGTGCAACCACGTACGCTAAAGCTAAAGCTCCAAGCGTAATATTGGGATCAACAAGAAAACTTGCAGGAGTTCGATATTCAAATCCTCCATATGGTTTATGTCTAACATCTCCCAAAAAACCATATTTAGGGCGGCGTCTCGCCGAACTAACTGGATCCTCAATCAACATCAATGGCAGTCCAACATATGCATCTAGACAATTCACAAACCGGGCGGTATGTGGCACCCCACTAAAATGAATGTGCCCCCCAATAGGGTAACGTTCAAACGGAGCACTCCCCGCAACCCACTCGGGATAAGGGGTTTTCGCCAATTTCATTGCTTCGTGCAATGCGTATTCGATATTTTGACATAACGTCTCTGGTGTAGCAGCTGGGAGCGGACGAATTTCGGCTAACGGTCTCCGTGAGTGATCCCCAGCCAATGTTCGATCATCACAGCCCACCCTTCCCTTCACAGGAAAAAAACGTGATGCTAGAATGAGTTTTCCATGACGAGATTTCAACATGAATTCCAGATCTGTTCCAAGTAACACTTTGTCGCCATCAATGCGATACATTCGTTCATCCAATGCAATAAACTCATTGATCGCATTGACATAGATGTGCAATAGACGCCCTTTACATACCGGCGTTGCATTGAGATCTAAGACAATTGGGCGTCCTTTAGGTCCAATCCCAACACTCACCAATCCGAATTCAAGGCCCAACGCATGCATGGCGCGAACAGCAAGAAGACCTACTTTACGCGCCTCATCATCTACATCAATCGGTACTTCCATAAAATGATCCTGAATTTGGTTAATTCGTTTACTTAACCACACCGTTTTCCCTTCAGTTCGAAAACAGGCAAGAACACGCAAATTAAATACCGGGATGCGATAATGTCTAATCAGGTGATTGCGCGTCTCTGCTTCTTCATCGCGATTTGTAAATTTCGGACTATGCACACCCGTTCTTCGCAACGTTTTCAATAAAGCGCGACGAGAATCTGCAATAAGAAGAGATTCCCGGCGATTTATCGTCCACTTTCCACGATCGGGGTCATCCGTATTACCGTACCGAATAACGATATCCTCTGAGTTTACTCGCTTAAGTTCCTCGATTGCCACTAATTTGGGCACTTGAGCGGCCAAACGCTCTGCCGACATTTGACCGCTGTGTAACAAATAGTACGTCACAATGCACGGCGCCTCCCCTCACCTCTGTCTGGCACTCGTAAGTCCCAGTGCGAAGCGAATCGGTCGCAGGAATGATAAATCGACGAGCTGTTCAGATCCAGAGATGGTCATCGGTGTCTTCCATGGTTTTGAATTTACTTCGATGACATAAAGATCCCCCATCTCACTCACGCCTAGATCTATCCCCATCTCACCCAAGGTTCGATTCGATTGTTCTTCAATGCATGTAGGAATCAATGTCTCCACTTGCCGAATGCTTCGTTTCAACGCCTGCAATGATAGCCGCGGATCTTCTTCCAAAGCCGAGAGAGGGAGTGCCTGCCCACCTGTCGTCAAATTAGAGGTGAAATCCCCCTCTGCCGCCACGCGAAGATACAATTTGGTGCGTTTCCACTGACCTTCACGATTTTTTTGCATAAGTAATCGAATATCAAATGGTCTACCGTCAAACTGGGCAAGCTCAATTCCCTCTTGGACAATGTGAGGATTACGTAGCAGCCGTGTCTTAAAATGCTGATACAACACTCGCGCATTGCGCCCCTCAATCGCTCTTCCGATCCCTTGTCGTGTACGAAGAATGGCATTCCAGCCGTCACCCACTCGTTGCAGTCGAATAATTCCTAACCCCAGACTCCCGTGAATCGGCTTGATAAACACCGTCTCATGCGTTTGTAAAAATGCACGCAAACTATCTACTCCAGTTACTCGTGCAGTGTGTGGTAAATAAGGACGAATATGCGATGACACACTGAGCCACGTGTGTACTTCCCACTTGTCAAAATAGCCGCCATTAAAAATAACCGCGAATTGTTTCAAATAATCGCGCGCCTCGATAAAAGCTTTCGAACAATCGTAGCGCCTCGATATAATCTGATCATAAATGACCGAAGGAATCACTAGATCCGCTAATTCAACCTCCCGTTCACCCGCCTCATTTCGTTTCGCTAACACATACCCAAACAGACGTTTGCGTTGCGCCTGAATAGCAGTTGGATCAAACACACATGCAAATGCATGTTCACGCTCTGCCGCCTCCAAATAGCGTAACAAAAGCGGTCCTTGTTTCCCTTGAAAGATGCCATTTACAACACGCGGTCTAGCCATGATTCCTACTTGCGGAACTCTCCCATGACGAGTCATTCCGCACAGCGATAATAAAGGCTCTGACATCATCCTAGGTCAGCCCCCTTCACGCTGCGCAAAAAATCAGTTCTGAACACAGCATATTCAAGTACCCTCTCAAGTGACAAACGTCTCATAACAGGGTCAACTCGACGAAACATTTGTCGTCCAGGACAAGGATTCACTTCGAGAACAAACGCCCTTCCTTGGCGATCCAAAGCAATATCAACGCCAAGCTCAGCGAGTGCCTTATGCTGATTTGAGAGAGCAATAAAGGCTGCAATAGCTGCTTTTTCCCCGCGGTCGACAGCTTGTTGAAACAGGGTGATTGTATGTGGAGCCATGCGATCCTCTAATTCCTGCACGCTAAGTGGAAGAGCACCCGTATGGAGGTTTGTTGTCACCGCTTGATTTGAAGCAACACGTGCAACAATGCCTGTACAAAGTGGAGGGCTATTCTCATCTGTTGGAGCTTGAATTAGATAACGCAAGTCAAATGGTTCGTTAGAGATCGTCCTCAAGAGAGAAACCGTACGCTGAGCAATAAATGGAGTTGACGCCCTGATCCCTGCAAAGCGTCTCAGTACATCTCGATCAGTGGCCAATACTTCACTTGGGGGCGGTTGATCTGACCTACCTTTTGCCCATTGCGCGACATATCCCGAGGCAGTAGTGAGAACTCGTACTATCCTCTGCCCCTGCGTACCACGTACCGGTTTCAAATATACATCTCCTAGCTGCTGTACAGCACGAAGTAGATCATATGGAGTTTGCACTAAAACGGCGGGCAGAAGAAATGGAAGAACGACAGAAGACTGCGATAAAATAGTGTGAATGAACCATTTTTCACTCTGTATTCGCGGTAATGTACCGACCAATGATGTTTGTGTCAACAAATTTTCATCTAAGTCCATTTGTCTTTGACATCGTAAGGGCCGTGTTACGACTCGACGCCAAACAAAATCCGGCCACGGACACAGTTCAAGACGCCAGCGCTTTTGTTTTGAGTTGTAACGATAACCTAATGATTGCCGACGATCATATTGAAAATGTCCGGGTGTGACTATAAATAAATCGATTCCACGACTTTTAGCGATTAATGCCATTTCTCGAAACAAACCTGTTTGTGGCCCAAATAAACTTCTTTTTCCTGATACAGCATAAATGGCCACACTAGGGCCAAAATGAAGAACGTTTTCCTCCCACCAATTTTGTATCTTATATGCGGGTAAATGCAAAAAGCGTTCGGACTTCACTGTCAACGGAGGATGCCAACGCATCTTTTTATTCACTGGAATCGAACGCAACCCATATGTGATGCCTTGTACATTCTGGGTATATGATAGATTTTCTGAAGTAATATTCCATGCGTGACGACGCCCAGTGGTCTTCCCATTACTCCGATTCATTCGCCCTGCCATGAGACTGCACCTCACACAAAAAGGGGCGCACTGCTGCGCCCCAGTTAGTCAATCAATCCTACATGTGCAGCTAATCTATAATCGGGATTCTTCTTCAAGAGAGCTTTCATCTTCAAAACTTTCCTTCTTATCTGTCGGTTCACATGTCAGAACCCAGATCTTTGTGCGACCAACAACTTCAACAGCCAATTCAAGTTCGACGCGCACTGCGATTTCAGCGCCATCATCTACCACTGTTGCATCAAGACAATTTGGTTGTTGAACCATTTGTACAGTTACCGCGAGATCATCATGAAAGCAGTTCGGATCTAAGTCTTCCAGTGCAATGTGTTCAACGTAAGGCACAGTTTCTTTGGCAACCGCCGTTTCACTGTTCCCGTTATAGGAATACCATACGTTAATATCAAATCGTCCATGGACTTCAATTGTATCTCCTGCCAATGTGGCCTCGCAGGAATGATTCATCACCCAGCAACCGCCAATCGTCGTGGGGCGATTAGCAGGACGAATCGTATAAGTGGATTGAGCGTACTTGCTCCCTTTTCCACATACGGCGCTGGTGATGATCTCGCGACATCCCGTGTCTTTGGCGAGCATCACGTCGTGACCTCCTCTAGATTACTTCATCAATTCAGCTGGGCGAGAGCAAAACCGTGATGAAAGTCCAGCCCGTTTTCTGTACTTTCATCAGTATGCCGGCCATCTCGTTTTGGTGAGAAGGTGGGTTTCTCACCTACGCCCACAGTCAACACATCGTATGCAAGACCACAGACAACGGACACGAAAAAAGCGCCCATTTCGGGCGCTCGTTTTTCTAGAATAGACAAAACAGAATTAGCTCTCGCAATCGCCCTGCGGCAATACTTGCATGAGAACGCGAAGCCAATTCTCCCCTCCAACTTTCGCTAATACCGTCGAGCCATAACGGCGCTCAATTTTTTCCAATAATCTTGGATAGTCTGAGCCATTGCGCAAATCTTGTAACGTTGACTCGATCCCATCAAAATCTGAACCAATAGCCACTGAATCTTCTCCTGCCACGGTTAGAAGGTGATCAATGTGTTTCATTATATCATCTGTCGTTAGAAATTCTGATCTCCCAATAAAATCCGGTACAAACGTGGCTCCGATTACTCCACCAGACGCAGCGATTGCACGAATTTGATCATCTGTCAAATTACGCCGATGTGCATACACAGACATTGCGTTACTGTGGGATGCTACGACGGGTCCATCGTACAGATCCAATACATCCCATACTCCCCTCGGCGCAAGATGCGAGACATCGACAACCATCCCCAAAGAACGCATCTCTTTTACGACATCCCGTCCAAACTGAGTAAGTCCCGCGCCTCGCGACTCCCCGACGCCATCAGCGACACAGTTTGCTCCATTCCACGTAAGTCCAATCAAACGAACGCCAAGTTGAAACAACGTAGATAAGATGCTAATTCTCCCATTGAGAGCATCCGCACCTTCTAAGGAGAGAATCCCCCCCGTATGTCCATTCTGCAATACACGTTGCAGATCCTGAACACTTAAAACTGCCTGTACCCTGTCAGTACGTTCCACTTCGTTGCGAAAACGATGAAGCGAGTCAAGAACCTCAAAAAGCTGTTCCGATGCTGTCTGTTCCGGTTCAACAAATGTAACAAATACCTGGAGATCCACACCACTCGCCTGTAAGTGCTGATAGTTCTGATGTAGCCTATTTTCATGATCATAAAAAGCTAGTTTTTCTTTCCCCATTCGATAAAGAATATCTGCGTGTCCATCCACAATCCATTTTCCATGAAACACCCGATCCCCTCCCCGAATTCACTCCACTACCCTTTATTCAGATATATATATCCGATCGATGGCGCTTGCTGACCCGTCGTCACCAAAGGTCGTCAAAACAGCAGAAAATTGACGCGACCCATCCGCCACCTCAAACCGTGCAGGCATTTGATCGAGGAAACGGCGGATCACGATTTCCTTTTTCATCCCGAGAACACCATTACTCGGTCCCGTCATACCCACATCAGTGATATAAGCAGTTCCTTTGGGCAAAACACGCTCATCTGCCGTTTGTACATGTGTATGCGTACCCACAACCGCAGAGACGCGCCCGTCGACATAATAGCCAAATGCAAGTTTCTCAGAAGTAGCCTCACCGTGAAAGTCAATGAAAATATGCTGTATTTTCTTATCCAATTCTTTCAAAAGTAGTTCGAAACTCCGAAAGGGGCAATCCGCAAGGCCCATAAAGGTACGACCAATAAGGCTGATCACAGCTACAGGTCGCCCTCCCACCTGAACAACTGTATAACCTCGTCCTGGTACCCCACTTGGCAGATTGGCCGGACGCACAATGCGCTCATCAGTGGAAATAAGAGCTGCCGCATCCTTTTGATCCCAGACGTGATTACCTAACGTTAAAATTTCCACGCCAAAATCATACAACATCTCACTGCTGGAACTGGTCATCCCGCGCCCATTCCCTGCTGAATTCTCCGCGTTGGCAATGACAAGATCTGGATGATGCGTAGCAATCAATCCCGGTAATAGTTCTTTTACATATTGCAATCCAGGTTTTCCTGTAACATCGCCAATAAAAAGAACTTTCACTGCCTCACATCCTCATTCCCATTGTACATTTTAATAATATTATGTAAATACGCCCGGAACTATCCACCCTAATACGTCTGAACATCTCATCAAATCGGTATAAGAAAAATAAAGCAGCCATCACAGGCCGCCCTATTTTGCGTATTCTACTGCCCTTGTCTCGCGAATGACGGTGACCTTAATCTGACCAGGATAATCCAATTCACTCTCAATTCGCTTCGAGATCTCCTTGGCTACTCTGATCGACTCAGCGTCATCAACCTGCTCGGGTTTAACAATAATCCGAATCTCTCTACCCGCCTGAATCGCATAAGACTTGTCCACGCCACTAAAAGAACATGCTATTTCCTCAAGTCTCTCTAATCGTTTCAGGTAAACGTCCAATGACTCTCTTCGCGCTCCCGGTCTCGCTGCAGATAATGCATCAGCAGCACCTACTAAGACCGCAATCGGTGAAGTGTATTCGACATCTCCATGATGCGCCGCGATCGAATTGATCACGACAGGATGTTCTCTATACTTTTTAGCCAATTCAACACCAATCTCCACATGTGAACCTTCAACTTCATGGGTAATCGCTTTACCAACATCATGCAATAATCCACCACGTTTGGCCAAATTTACATCGAGGCCAAGTTCCGCTGCCATCAATCCTGCTAAATGAGATACTTCAATGGAATGCTTCAATACATTTTGTCCATAACTTGTTCGATACTTTAAACGACCTAATACTTTAATCAAATCGGGATGCATACCATGAATACCCGTTTCAAAGGTAGCTTGCTCACCTTCTTCACGGATTCTCTCATCGACCTCGCGACGAGCCTTCTCTACCATTTCCTCAATACGAGCTGGATGAATTCGACCATCAGCCACCAATTTTTCAAGTGCAATACGCGCTATCTCTCTGCGAATCGGATCAAAACCAGACAAGATAACCGCTTCTGGTGTATCATCGATAATCAGATCGACACCAGTAAGCGTCTCTAAGGTGCGTATATTACGACCCTCGCGTCCAATAATACGCCCTTTCATCTCATCACTTGGCAATGCCACAACAGAAACTGTCGTCTCGGCAACATGATCAGCTGCACAACGCTGAATCGCAGTCGCAATAATCTCTTTTGCTTTGCGATCTGCTTCCTCTTTTGCCTGCTGTTCAATTTCCTTCATAAGTTGCGCTGCATCGTGCTTACATTCAGAACGCACTTGAGCTAAAATTAGTTGTCTTGCCTCACTAGCCGTAAGTCCTGAAATCATTTGTAACTCCATGGACTGGCGTCTCACTGAATCTTCAAGTTGAAATTTTAATTCTTCTACCGTTCTTTCCTCAGTAGCTAAAATCTCTAATCGCTTCTCTAGTGACTCTGCCTTGCGATCTAGCGCTTCTTCCTTCTGAAGCAAACGACGCTCTAATCGTTGAACTTCCATCCGTCGTTCACGAAGCTCACGCTCCGCATCATTTCGGATGCGATGACCTTCTTCTTTAGCCTCTAATACTGCCTCTTTAATTTTACTTTCCGCGGCTCTCTTTGCGGATTCAACGATTTGTTCCGCTTGCACTCTTGCTCCCGCAAGCGACATCTCCACAGATTTGCTACGAACTCGTATCCAGAACAGCATCCCTCCGCCCACCACTGCAGCTGTAACAAGAATCGCAACGATGAACATAATGGAGGATATCATTTTTTCATCTGCCTCCCACCCGTATCCGAGAGGGACGCTGAGTAACATTCAGATTACAAATCAATCTTCCCACTGAATGTAACACTTTCGACCGCTATTCATCATTTTTCAAAAACAGCAGATATACGCACAATAAAGTATACGGTACATACCAATCCCTGTCAACCAAAATTGCGACTCACACTAGCCTAACAGATGCTCAAAAACCTTGTGAATCGTAGCCGAAGTATATCCTTTTCTCCCAAGATAAGCGCCCAACAACGCTTTGCGTTTCCTCTCACATTCCTCGATGAGTAGACCTTCTTTTTCTAGTTTTCGATCGATCTGATCTAGCTTTTTGCGTCCCGCCTGCAATGCGCCGCGGAATTCATCATAATCACGAGATTGAAATACCTTGGATATCTGTTCTTTAGTCACACCACGTCTCAATAACTTTGCAGTCAAAGCCATTTTACTCGGCGTATTCAGTATATGTTGTGCGGCAGAGACTGTCATATTGACGATTTCGCCATCATTCACAGCATGATATTTGCGCAACCAATTCAGCGCCTCGATCGCGACCATTTTATCATAATCTTGGTCATTTGTTAAAAATCGAAGAATTTCAGACTCGGTTCTCGATTTACGCTTCACGTAACTCACAGCATCTTCAATTGCGAAATGTATTGCATCTTCTCTGGAAAGCGCCTCTTGCACTCCCACATCACATACATTGCCAACATGAAGGCCAATACGTTCGACACTCATCACCAAATAAGGTCCGACCACAGTTCCATCATCAAGAGTAAGCAATACGCGATGGAAATTTTCGGGATCCCTTATGATCTCTATCACACGTCGATCTGCCATCTTCAATGATCCGAACATCCTCTAAACATCTATTCTTCAAACTCAAAATTTGCTTCAGCTTCTGGTTCATTGCCAAAAGCAACTGGAACTGCAACAGCCGCTGAGGTAATCGTCTGTTCGCGTATCTTTGACTCTATCTTTGCCGCAACATCAGCGTGATCTTTCAAATATTGCTTTGCATTCTCTTTTCCTTGACCGAGACGTTCATCACCGTATGAATACCATGCGCCGCTCTTTTGAATAATATCCAGTTCTGTACCCAAATCCACAATGCTTCCTACTCTTGAGATCCCTTCACCAAACATAATATCCACTTCAATTTGCTTAAACGGCGGTGCTACTTTATTTTTCACAACCTTAATCTTCGTACGGCTTCCCACAAGATCATTACCCTGTTTAAGCGACTCTCCACGACGTACTTCGAGGCGAATCGTCGAATAAAATTTTAATGCTCGACCACCCGTGGTTGTCTCAGGGTTACCAAACATCACGCCTACTTTTTCTCTAATTTGATTAATAAACACAGCAATTGTCTTAGATTTATTAATCGCCCCACTCAATTTCCGTAGCGCCTGTGACATTAGCCTCGCTTGCAACCCTACGTGGGAATCTCCCATTTCACCTTCAATTTCAGCCTTTGGAACCAACGCAGCTACGGAGTCAATGACAATAATATCGACAGCGCCGCTTCGCACTAAAGCTTCTGCAATCTCTAAGGCCTGTTCCCCTGTATCTGGTTGTGAGATGAGCATCTCATCGATATTAACACCAAGTTTTTGAGCGTACAATGGGTCCAGTGCATGCTCAGCATCAATAAATGCGGCTTGTCCACCTAGTCGTTGAATCTCTGCGATGGCGTGCAATGCCACAGTCGTTTTACCCGATGATTCAGGTCCGTAGATTTCAATAATTCGCCCGCGCGGATATCCTCCAACTCCAAGCGCAATATCAAGCGCCAATGAGCCTGTAGATACTGTCTCAACATTCATCGTTGAGGACGCCTCACCTAGGCGCATGATAGACCCTTTGCCAAATTGCTTTTCAATCTGCTTTAACGCCAGATCAAGCGCTGTCTTGCGATCTGCCACTCGCTTCACACCCTTTTTTATCATGCATCACACATACACTCATTTTACTACCGCAATTACAATATGAACTATCTATTCTATTATCCGTATTGTACTCGCTACACCAAAAAAACACAAACATTTGTTCGTATATCTTCTATAGAAAAAACAACCTCATAACAAAAGGATCGCTGCACACCCGTTCGCGCAACGATCCTTCTCCTTTTCCCAGAAACCTTTTACGCCTTATTAAAACGACGCATAGATCCGCCTACAGAACGTGGGCGCGCAGGCTCTAAATTGATTCTCATTCCATTAACGCGAGCTTGTCGTAACGCTTCAAATACAAAAGGCGCAGACTCTTCCTCGACCTCTACAAACGTGAACTTCTCAAAGATGTCGATTTTCCCGACTGTATTGCTAGGAATACCAGACTCCTCTGCGATCATACGGACTAAATCCCCAGGCGACATTCTGGCACTGCGTCCAATGTTAATGAAAAAGCGCACCATTCCAGGAGCTGCCCCTGTATCGCCAAAATCGTATTGCTCACTTTCATCTGCCTCAAGTTCTCCAGCAGATGCAAGTTTGAGCGCAGCTGCAGCCAAGTCAATTGGATCTAACTCGTCAACCAATTTCCCAAGCACTGCCCGATAATGAGCTAATCCACCGCCCTGTACTGCTTGATAGAGACGATCACGCCAAATTTCCGCTTGACGTTCTGCCACATCGGCAAGTGATGGCACTTCACGCGCTTGAATTGTTGCTTTTGTATCACGCTGAATTGTCTTTAGCAGTTTATACTCACGAGGAGTAACGAGCGTTACAGCTAACCCGCGACGTCCGGCACGACCAGTACGACCAATACGGTGAACATAAGCCTCTGTATCCTGCGGAATATCATAATTAAATACATGCGTGACATTTCCAACATCAATTCCTCGCGCTGCAACGTCTGTCGCAACCAAGAGCTCAATATCACCAGTTCTAAAACGCTTCATTACACGATCGCGCTGCGCTTGGCTCAAGTCGCCATGAAGACCATCCGCCAAATATCCTCTTGCGATCAACGCCTCAGTTAACTCATCAACTCCACGTTTTGTGCGACAGAAAATAATACCGAGCGTAACATCCTCGCTGTCGATAATTCTACACATACTATCCAATTTGGTACGTTCCAACACTTTATAATAAACCTGATCAATAAGCGGAACTGTCATTTCGCCGCGCGCCATTTGGACGTGTTCAGGATTTTTCATGTAACGATTCGACAATCGTTTCACTTCGGCAGGGATAGTGGCCGAAAATAACAGCGTCTGCCGATCATCAGGAATTGCTTGAAGGATCGACTCAATGTCATCGATAAACCCCATATCAAGCATTTCGTCTGCCTCATCGAGTACTACCGTCTTGACACGATCAAGTTTTAACGTCCCACGTCGCAAGTGATCAAGTACGCGGCCAGGCGTGCCAATGACAATATTGACGCCTTGCTCTAAAGCACGAATTTGGTGTCCTATTGATTGACCACCATAAATCGGAAGCGTGCGAACCCGCTTGAATTTAGCAATTTTACGCATTTCTCCTGCCACTTGAATCGCCAACTCTCTCGTCGGCAAAAGTACAATCGATTGTACAAAGCGGCCTGTAGTTGCTACCTCCACAAGCGGAATACCAAACGCAGCTGTTTTCCCCGTCCCAGTTTGAGCTTGTCCGATTACATCCTTGCCTTCCAAAATCAAAGGAATACACGTAGTTTGAATCGGTGATGGTTCTTCATAACCCATCTCATCAATCGCTTCTTGCAACTTTTTACTTAATTCAAATTCTAAAAACGACGTCATTCAATCACCCTCATCATCTTGTTAACTCTTGTAAAAGCAAATGTAACGCTAATTTTGCCGATCGTATCCGAATCTGCGTTCGATTCCCCGGGAATACTCTGCGCATCACTTTAACACCAGATTCTCCATCTACTGCAACATACACGAGGCCCACCGGTTTATCCTCCGTGGCACCACCAGGCCCAGCAATTCCTGTAATACTTACGCCGTAATCGGTGTGAAGTGCCGACCGCACACCCTCTGCCATTGCTTTTGCAACTTCTTCACTCACGGCCCCATGTCTTTCTAACAAAGTGTCAGAAACCCCAAGCGCGTATTTTTTTACCGTGTCCGAATATGACACGATCGCACCCTCAAAAACTTTCGAACTACCCGGCAAATCCACGAGCATGGAACTTAATAAACCACCAGTACAACTTTCCGCAAATGAAACTCGTTTCGAACGCCCCAGTAATTCACGAAACACGACTTGCACCAGACTCACATCATCAAATCCATAGACATAAGAGCCTAATCGCTTCATAAGCTCTTTCTCTAGGGGTGTAATCAAAGCTTTCGCTTCTTCACGTACTGCTGCCCGAGCGGTCAACCGCAGAACCATCTCACCTTCTGTTGCCAAAGGTGCAATCGTCGGATTTGTCTGGGTCTGATAGAGATCTTGAAGCATTGTCTCGACATCTGACTCTCCAATGCCATATAAGTGCAGCACGCGACTATGAATCACTGCTGAACCTGCAAGAATCTCTAAGCGTGAACGAACAGACTCCTCAAACATAGGGCGCATTTCTAGCGGTGGCCCCGGCAGTAAGAAGAAGTGATGACCGTCATGACGCAGATACTGACCAGGTGCCGTCCCTCTCGGGTTAGGCAAAAATTCGGCATCTCCTACACGCAATGCCTGCCTTCGATTGGTATCCGACGGCTGCTTCCCAATTTGACAAAAATAAGGAAGGACATGATTTTCATACGCATTTGCAGAAAATTGAAGCGGCAACTTACAAACATCACTCACCGCATCCCGCGTTACATCGTCACCCGTTGGACCTAGTCCACCCGTCAAAATAATAATTCGCGAACGCAACATGGCCTGTTTAATGATCGATGTCAGACGATCGATATTGTCACCAACCGTTGTGTGTAAATAGACCGACACCCCAAGTTTGGCCAATTCATCTGACAAATAACGTGCATGCGTATTATCAATTTGACCAAGTAGGATTTCTGTTCCAACAGCAATCAACTCTGCCGACAACATGCGCAGGCCATCCCCTATCGACAAACAACTGTGCAACTACGTACGAGCACTAAGAACATGTTTATTTTTTACAAAATAATCCACACCACTAACGATCGTCATAATCGCCGCTGCATAGAGAGTAATCACATCAAACGGGATTCCAAGATAGGAAAACGGAAAATCGCCAATCATAATTTCCACGAGAGCGACCATCTGCAATACAGTTTTCCACTTTCCAAGCCCACTTGCAGCGATTACTTGTCCTTCAGTCGAAGCAACAGCACGCAAGCCAGTCACCGCAAATTCGCGCGCCACAATAATTACAGCAATCCAAGCAGGGATCTTTTGCAGAGCCACCAAACAGATCAACGCTGTAGACACGAGAAGTTTATCGGCGAGCGGATCCATAAACTTCCCAAAATTCGTAATCAATTGTCGTTTGCGAGCGATATATCCGTCCAAACTGTCCGTACTGGCAGCAATTATAAACACGAATGCAGCAATGAGCTCTCCACCAGAGATAGTACGTCCACCTGTGTACACTTCGAACAGCGGAATGCGCACCAGTAATAACAGCATGACAATGGGCACCATGATCATTCTGGCTATAGTGATGCGATTAGCCAGATTCACCTAGACGGCCTCCCCCACAAGATCGAAGTCAAAAGCATGTGAAATGCGCACTGGAACAATCGACCCGATTCTCAAATTGACACCTGTCACATAAACAACTCCATCAATTTCCTTGGCATCAAATGGAGTTCTGCCGACATATGAAGAACCATCTATTACGTCATGACCTTCAATTAAAACGGGGACAATTTCACCAACATACCGCGCCATACGCTCAGCAGCCACGACACGAGCAGTTTCCATCAACTCACTCGCGCGTCGTTCTTTGTCCTTCGCATCCACTTGCGTTGCATAGTTTGCTGCAGGAGATGACTCTTCTGCGGAATAGGTAAAGACCCCCACATGATCGAAGCCGATTTCTTCAATAAATGCCTTGAGATTTTGAAAATCCTCTTCAGTTTCGCCAGGAAAACCAACAATAAACGAGGATCTAAGCACCACACCTGGAATTCGATCGCGAATCTTCGCGATTAATTCACGTATATGCCGTTGTCTTCCAGGTCGTTGCATCGAACGCAAAATATGATCCTCCGAATGTTGTAAAGGCATATCAACATATTTCACTACCTTAGGCAACACGCGAAATGCTTCGATCAATTCATCTGTAAAATAGCCTGGATATGCATAGTGAAGTCGAATCCATTGCAGTTCATCAACCCCATTTAGCGCGTGTAACAAATCTGCCAAACGCCGCTTTCCATACAAATCCAAACCATATTGCGTTGAATCTTGAGCAATCAAGTTCACTTCTCGTACGCCACTTGCCGCAAGTAGTCGAGCTTCAGCCACAATGCTTTCAATTGGACGAGAACGAAAGCTGCCTCGCATTTGTGGAATCACGCAAAATGTGCACTTATGATCGCAACCTTCCGCAATCTTAATATATACAGAAGGTCCACCTACCGTTTTACGTGGGGTAAATTCGTCATAGATATATACAGGATTACCTGTCCACCTAGGACGCTCACCACGCTTCGCTCGTTCGATAAGCTCGACAATGCGAGGAAACTCTCCCGTTCCAACGAGCCCATCGATCTCCGGAATCTCATCCAGTAGCTCTTCCGCATAACGTTGCGCCATACATCCGGCAACCAACAGCTTTTTGCCTTTATGCTTCTCTGTCGCCAAGCGCAAGATGGTATCAATCGACTCCTGTTTCGCCGCATCAATAAACGCACAAGTATTTACGATGACAACGTCCGCCAATTCCGGATCATCTGTCATGGTATATCCCTTTTGTTCCATCAGACCGACCATAACTTCCGAGTCTACCGCGTTTTTTTCGCAGCCTAAAGTTACAATCGAAACGCGTTGATTCGCCATCCTCATCTTCCTCCACATTACAGCAAGGCAAAAAAATGCAGCGAAATACGCCGCCACTTTCCATGCACCCATTTCACTCTTATAAATTATAGAGTGTTCCAGGCCAAGTGTCAAAACTTATTCTCAAGAGCAATTTTTACCTGTAATTTACAAATTGCAAATCAGATGTAAAATCTTGTGATTTCAGACTTTGAATCACCTGTTGCAAATCATCGCGATTCTTCCCAATCACACGCACCTGATCCCCTTGAAGTGTGGCCTGAACCTTTATTTTCGAATCTTTGATGATCTTAATGATCTTTTTGGCCACGTCCTGTTCCAACCCTTGCTTGATACGAATGGTTTGACGCACCGTACTCTTTGCAGCAGGTTCGATTGTTTGATATTCTAAACTTTTTAAGGAAACCCCGCGCTTGATCAACTTACTCTGCAAAATATCGATGACATTTGCGAGCTTATACTCATCGTCACTGACGACGATAATTTCTTCATCGCTCATAGAAATCTCACTCTTGCTACCTTTAAAATCAAAACGCGTCTGCAATTCCTTTTGCGCCTGATGTACAGCATTAGTCACTTCCTGCAAATCTGCATTAGATACAATGTCAAAAGAAGCATCTTTCGCCATCTTTAAACCTCCTTACTTCTTTACAAAAGAATACGTATATCCTCCTGTTGCCGTTTTAGCAAGTGGTACAGGCATGCCGTTGATCGTCATAGAAAGATAGCGGCTCGCTCCAGCATCGATTTGAATGGAATGCGCAGCTGTCCATGACTCTATCTGTCCTGGTGCAACAATGGCGCTCGTAACAAGCATCTGACCATCGCCAATCACCTGAATCCAACAACGACCAGACACTCCTGTCACAGATAGTTTCAAAGGTACTCCCGTTGTCACTTGAAAAGAAGATGAAACAGGTGTGCTACTTACTTGGGTCAACACCACATTAGACTTTGTAGTAACCGCCTTGGCTGTATGATGCTTGACAGTACCCGTTTTGCTGTTTTTTGTTGTGTGTGCGGGAATAGGCGCCGCCGATTCAACTGTCTTTTTCGCAGTCGGTTGGTTTAAAGCAGTTGATAAAACAATGATCAAAGTGACGAAAACCAATGCAATTGCCACTGCCCCGATGCGACTTTGCATCGACCAATGCCTTTCTTTTGATAGAGCCCGATGCACGAGTGACCGTTTTTGCCCATCATTCGTTTGTCCTTGCTTTCTCACATTTACTCGAGTATTGGACGGAGTATATGACATCGATTGATAGTCAGGTGCCTCCTCCACCTCGCTGCCATTGATGTCGGGAACATCCCGTGCACTCAAATATTGAGCAGTTAATTTCACGCCATCCAATCCTAAAAAATCAGCGTAGCTGCGAATAAATCCCCGCGCATACACAATGCCTGGCATAATACTCAAATCGCCATCTTCGATGGCCTGCAAGTACCGACTACGAATCTTTGTCGTTTCAACTACTTCAGCCAATCCCAGTCCACGCGACTCTCTCGTATGGCGCAAATAATTCCCGAGTTCCTGGAGCGCCGCACGTTCAGCCCCCATTTCATCACGCATCATTCCTGATCCGTTCTCTTGCAACGGAATACCTCCTTAGAATTAATCCACCTGACATTACCCTTCCATCAGCGGATCATCTAACGTTTGGTAAGTGATTTCTTCATCCATGCTATTACGGAGTTCAATCACACGATCAAATAAGTTCCAAGAAAACTCCGTTCTGCGAACAAACAGGTCTGGATGTTCAATAATCTTAGGTGCATTTAATCGCAAGATTCGACGAACCAATCGCATATGATCTTCGTTTCCTCTCATTGTCGACACAATACCATCAATGATATACACATGATCCTCTGTACTAAGCTCGTCGTCCTCAAGATCTGTTCGCAACGTCTGTTTTAAAAGGGTCGAGGAAATGAACGTCCATCGTTTACCTGCATATACACTTGCAGCAACCATCGACTCCGTCTTCCCTACACGGGGCATCCCACGGATCCCCATCACTTGATTACCCGATCGTTTCAAATGTTCCCCCACAAAATCAACAAGCAATCCTAAATCATCGCGAGTAAACTTGTAGGTTTTACAAGGTACATCACCCACCTCGCGTTCGATGAGTTTGCCGTGTTTTAGTGCTAACCGATCAAGTAAGCGAGGGGACCGCAGAGCCGTCACAATAATATTGTCCACTTGTGAAAGCATCGCTTGCAATGTGTCAATGCGTCCTTCATCATCTACTCGCAATAAAAACCCTCGTCGTCGATCATCAACTCCACTTACCGTCACAATATTAATAGACAACATTCCAAGAACCGATGCAACATCTCCCAATAAACCGATGCGATCCTTTTGAATGTAGTATTCGAAGTACCATTCTCCCGTCTCAACCATATCAACACTTATCCTTTCGGAGTACCCGAAGACTTTAAACTGCCAATCGTCTTAGGAGTACCCGATGATTGTTTGCTCACCTTACTTGTGGAAGTTGAGGGTGCCGTGCCTACACTTGTGCCTTGATTCGTCGATTTTGATGGAGTCGTTGCACCAGCGCCGTTCGCAGGGGATGAAGCTGGCATAAGGGCAGTCGGTACAGGTAACGAAAGCGCCAACGTCGTTTGTACAGATGGCGCCGTATTCGCAAACTGAGTTGGAGCAATCTTGCCACTGCTGAGCAAATGCTGATACGCCAGAATACTCGCGGGACTTTGCCACCCTGGAAAATAGGCGAGATTCGTAAACTGTCCCGCATTCGCTTGCAGTACTTCAGGTAATGATTGCCCTCTTTCAAGTGTTACCAATACCTGAGCAAGCCCAGACGCCAAAAAGGATCTTGCGTCGACTTGTCCGATTTCCGTCGGAAAACCACCTGTTATCGCACCAAGATTGACATCCACAACAGGTACGCCAAATGCCTGTACCGCAGCCTTAACAGTCGATGTGAGCGATCCTACAACTATAAAATCACGCACCGGATTTGAGGTGAGCATCGCTACTTGTTGTTTCGTGCTACCCGTAAAAAAGATGGGGATCGCACTGGAATAGGCAATATGCATACCCGATGACACCGCAGAGACAATATCGCCATTGGGTACAAGAGAGGGTACATTCCCTACCATGATGCCAACAGGTTTCCCATACCCATGAATTCCACCCGCCATATACCCCGCACTAGAAGCGAGCAGCGAAACATTAGGAATCACCCAAGTCACGTTTGCAGGCGGCTGATTTATCCCACTATATCCAATCCACACAAAATGCGTCGTAGGATACACTTTGGCCAATGCTTGTTCTGCTGCCGTCGGATCGAGAAACACCACCATTTTCGCATGTGCTGCCTGTACATCTTGCTGTAAACGCACATTTTTCGCGGATTCCGTTATACTGACTGCTGTAATTCCATGCCGCGCTTGTCCCATCACACTGGCAATCTGCGCATTTGACAAAATCGTCGACGTACCAACCACAACAACACTTGTCCGCTGTGTATTCGCAGTCAATGAATGAACATCTACAAATCCGCAACCAGTTAACCCGATCGACAACATAGACACAAAGACTGTCGATAGTACGCGTCGAACGTTTCGCAAATGAAATAATCCCCCAAAGTATACCAAGTTTAACGCCATCTTAACTTACATATTCACGCGTTGTTTGCATTATTGTACCATGAAGAACTTGACCTGCAAAAGGTTAAACAAATGAATCACTTGCGAGACTCGCGGGAAAACCTCATAATAGGTTATGAGGTGTGAACAATGAATTCCAACCATGAGCATTATTCTGTGGCACGCGCTTTTTACCAACTAGAATTTTATTTAGATGCAATCAGTGCCCCATTCACAATCAAAGATTTGTATCGGAATGCTTATGCTGAAAAAAGAAAAGACCACTACGACGATAAGTGGCTAGATCATTTAGAAGATGATGCCCGTATAACAGAAAGTTTGGAAGATTCATTTACTGCACATACCATTGTAGAAGCACTATTAAAAACTGGGCACGAGGCGGTATTGCGGCAACTAATTAAACATCTTCGCAAAGAGCGAATTCATTTTACACAGTTATACATCTCTGGTGCGGGTAGAAAACATCCGTAAACACCGCCAGATGATGATCGTGCGCGTCAACAGACAAACGCTTGCCTATGAACTTTGATATTGCGCAAATGCTTGGGTTGTTAGGGTATGCGTATAACGATCCACCGTCGCCAATTCATGTACGAATTGCACACCTTGATCAAGAGCAAAAGTACTTAATGCTAAGGACTTCGCTTCTTTTGCACCAAGACCGGCTGCCATAATATAGCGACCTCCATTCTCTATATAAATGGCAGCAAAGTCCACCTTGATCCCTGGCAACCGATAGGCAGACAAGAGATAACGCGTAGCATCGTCCGCTGCTGTAAGATACGTTTGCGGTAGACCGCGCAGAGACGAGGTTGCAACAATCGAAACGCCGCCATCTTTCATTCTTTGTACAAATAGCTCTTGAAGATTGGGCACCGCGCTTTTTAAATCAGTTGAAATCTTTTGCGTCTCAGCATTTGATACAGTCTGTAACGAGACCCTTTCTGTAAATCCCCCGACCCGAGCCTGTTGTAGACTTTGTACCGACGTCGTTTTTTTAAATGTTCCTCCAGTTTGTTCAAAAAAAACCACTACAAGCGCGCTGATTCCTAAGATTGAAATGATCGCTAACCCCGTCATAAATCTTGATTCACTTGTAGATCGCCTCTTTTGCGTATGAAACAAATCTCTTAATGATCGTTGTCTCATTCCAGACACTCCTCGCGCACGATGTTCATTACTTCATCATACGCGACCAATCGGATAACATGTCCACTTAACCGTTTGAAGACTGGCGAGTCAACCATTGATCACGGCTCATCAAAACAGCACGGGGCTTACTGTTCTCAAAAGGTCCAACAATCCCCCGCGCCTCAAGCGAATCAACAAGACGTGCTGCCCGCGCATACCCAACTTTCAACTTTCTTTGTAAAAAAGATACGGATGCCTGCTCCGATTCAACGACAATTCGAACAGCCTCCTCGAATAAGGGATCCAAATCATCAGCAGGTGCGGTCATATCATCTACTAACGAACTGAAGTCATCGAGATACTCAGCTTCTTGCTGTCGCCTTATAAAGTCTACCAAACGTTCAACCTCAGGTTCAGATAAAAAGGCACCTTGGAGTCGCACCGGTTTAGATGCACCGACGGGCATATAAAGCATATCCCCGCGACCCAGTAGCTTCTCCGCTCCTGTACTGTCAAGAATCGTGCGCGAATCAACACCAGATGACACAGAAAACGCAATACGGGATGGAATATTCGCTTTGATTAAACCGGTAATCACATCGACAGAAGGCCGTTGTGTGGCGACGACAAGATGAATTCCTGACGCGCGCGCCATTTGTGCGAGACGACAAATCGCATCCTCCACATCACCCGGAGCCACCATCATCAGATCAGCTAACTCATCAATAATAACCACAATAAGCGGCAATTTTTGTTTTTCGTGTTTTTCAGCAAATAAATTATAGCGTTCAAGGTCTCGGACTTTAGCGCCACTAAACAGTTCATAACGATGTTCCATTTCAGCAATCACTTTGCGCAAGGCGGCAGCCGCTCTGCGCGCCTCAGTCACAACAGGTGCGAACAAATGCGAAATTCCATTATACACACCAAGTTCAACCATTTTGGGATCAATCATGATCAATTTCACTTCATCCGGTTTTGCACGAAACAGAATGCTCGCAATAATACCATTGATGCACACGCTTTTCCCAGAACCCGTAGCTCCTGCGACTAAAACATGGGGCATCTTGGCAAGATCACCGACAATCGTTCGACCCGCAATATCCTTTCCTAACGCAAAGGAAAGTAAACTTTTCGCCGTTTGAAACTCCTCTGTTTCTAACACCTCGCGAAACGTAACAACAGAAATCTCTTTATTCGGAACCTCAATCCCCACAGCCGCTTTCCCTGGGATCGGTGCCTCAATGCGAATATCACGAGCAGCCAATGCTAAAGCTAGATCATTCGTCAAATTTAAGATGCGCGACACTTTAATCCCTGCAGCAGGTTGAATTTCATATCTTGTAACGGTCGGTCCACGACTATACCCTAATACAGTCACATGGACACCGAAACTTTCGAATGTCTCTGCCAACTTGCGCGCATTATTTTGCAGTTCACGCTGTGATGACTGCGTTTCTGCACGTTTAATCATGCTCCGATCAAGGATGCGTGCATTTGGTAAAAGATATGGACGAGCTATAGGAACTGTACGCATCCCATCCTCGCTATGCACTCCATCCCCTGAATGTACATCATCCGTTGCTGGAACAATCGAAATTGAGGGGCGTGGCCATGGATCTGGTTCAAGCGGTTTTACCCCTTTACTTGGCAACTGCACGGTGATTCGACCGCGTTCCTCATCCAGACTGACCTCCGATTCTACATTTTCTTGTTCTAACGGAACTTCTTCATGAGGATCATGATGCTGTTCCTGATCACTCACCACAAAATCCTCAAAACCAGGGTCTTTAACATACGGCACGGCAAAGTCAGGAAACGGGAAAGACGTTTTCTGATCGCCGCGCGAAAGCGTTTCCTCTCCTGCCTGATCAAAACTTTGATCTACCAGCAGAGGAACAGGGACCTTTTCGCCACCCTTTTTCCTTTTTCGTCCCAGACTCGTATTCTTTCCTTTTTCTTCACCAAGCTGATCTCCTTTTTCCAATTTGCGATCTTCAGCCGATCGTTTCCGTCCAGCCTTTCTTCCCTGTATCCGACTCGCCGCAAATTTGATAAAACGTCCATATCCATGTTCGAAACGTTTTTCAAAGAACTGCGAACCTTTTTCCATCGTTCCAACAATCGATTTTCGGGTCATCAAGACAATCGCAATCATCGTCGCCACAATTAACACGAGCATTGTACCAGTAACCGCAAATAAATACTTGAGCCCAGCGAACAATGCATAACCAATCATGCCCCCTCCGGCATCGGCAGGAGGCAAAACGGTAGAACGATCGACGATCAGCACTCGCAATGATTGTGTAAGCGACGTGATTCCGAGTTGTGTGAGATGCAATAAACCTGGATGTGTCGTCCCATACTGAATAACCCCTTGCGAATAGAGGTCAAGTTCACTCCACACTAAGACGACCAATAACAACATGGCGATGCCTGCTTGAAATAAAGTAAAGCGAAAGCGATTGCGGCGAACCATGACGATACTCGCAATCCACATTAAATATAAGGGTGCGAGAAAATGCCAATTTCCCGCCAGCATCACACACAAATCATCAAGCCCCTGCCCTACTGCACCAAGGTCCCCCAACGTAACAAGGCCAACTACAAATGCTAATAACCCTAGAACCTCATATTTTAATACACGTTTCGCATGATCTAGTTTGGCCATACAATAAAAGCCTCCAAATAAACACACGTTCTCATTTCATTTCCCCATAAACTAATTCTGTCCGTTTCTCCATATTTCCTGCCTGAACAGCAAAAAAACGGATCCCACGACGGAATCCGCAGATCAAATAGACCACTTCTCGTGTTAAGGCTGCGTAAAATCGACAATCTGCCCGGGAGCCCATTCTTCTCGCAAATAATCGGCCGGTCGCGGGGAAAGTAAACGATGAATCCGCATTTGTCCAAATGCAAGCCACTCTACTTCCAGAGTGACGCCGCGATACTCAATTGTCTGAAGTTTTGGCTGGCGCTCAGGATCATCATAGCCATCTAGCACCGTTTCAATCGGAACTACTGACCAAATGATCATTGCAAAACACCACGCGGTCTCATTGAACGATATTGCTCGATCAATTCGCGAATTTTCTGCATTGCTTGACCTAGACCGCCAATCTCATCGATCAACCCATGGTATACAGCATCTCGCCCTACGACTGTCGTACCGATATCGCGAGCAAGTTCACCAGTTGTCAACATGAGGTGCTTCAAATTCTCTTCCGTAATCCGAGAATGCATTGTAATAAATCTCGTGACCCGTTCCTGCATTTTTTCAAGATACTCAAAACTCTGCGGCACACCAATCACCAAACCGTTGAGTCGAATAGGATGAATCGTCATCGTCGCACTCTCCGCAATAAACGAGTACTGACTCGCAACTGCGATCGGCACGCCAATCGAGTGTCCTCCCCCCAACACAAGAGTTACCGTAGGCTTTGACATTGAAGCGATCATTTCTGCAATCGCTAAACCTGCCTCCACATCGCCGCCCACCGTATTTAAAATAATCAGCACGCCCTCAATATGATCGTTTTGTTCAGCTGCAACAAGTTGCGGAATCATGTGTTCGTATTTCGTTGTCTTATTTTGGGGCGGTAATACAAGATGTCCTTCAATTTGTCCTACAATAGTAAGACAATATACGTTTGACTCATCGACAACCGGATTCGTCTGTCCTAGTTTTTCAATGTTTTCAGCGACAGTTGATTGTTCTTGCTCCACCGGTATCGACTCGGGCATTTCCTGCAATGGGGAGCGGTTAAATCCAGCTTGTCCATTCCCATAAACCCAATTGCCATGACTCATGTGTGCGTCACTCCTAACCAGTCTCGTTGCTAGTATGTCGCACCGCATGGCATCTATGCTATATTGTAATTTAAGCCTCCATAATAATCGGAAGAACCATCGGTCTACGACGTGTCTGCTCGTAGAGGAACCTCGATAATGCATCCCGCACACCAGTCTTTAATCCATTCCAATCATTGATATTCTCTGTTGCAAGTCTTTGCAGGGTGGAAGCAACAATGCGATTAGCTTCGTCAAGAAGCTGTTCCGATTCACGCACATAGACAAAACCACGAGAAATAATATCAGGTCCCGAAAGAATCATACCTGATTGCTTCGATAATGTTACCACGACAACGAGAATCCCATCCTGGGATAAGAGTTTACGGTCACGTAACACGATATTCCCAACGTCACCCACGCCAAGGCCATCAATCATTACAGCACCAGCCTGAACCTTGCCGCCTAAATGCGCGATTCCTCCTTGAAATTCAAGCATATCTCCATTATCTAAAATAAAGATACGCTCCGAATCAACGCCTGTCGCCACCGCGAGTTCAGCATGGCGATTTTGCATGCGGAACTCACCATGAACAGGAACAAAATACTTCGGACGGATGAAATTCAACATCAATTTGAGTTCTTCTTGACTACCATGCCCTGATACGTGAACACCCGACACAGACTGATAGATCACATGAGCGCCAATGCGAAACAGTTGATCGATTGTACGTGAAATCGATTTTTCATTGCCAGGAATGGGGGATGACGCCATAATCACTGTATCCCCAGGGTATATCTCCACCTTGCGATGTGCTGCTCGCGCCATTCGCGTCAATGCAGACATCGGTTCACCTTGCGAACCTGTCGTTAGCAATGCGATCTCTCGCGCTTGATAACGAGAGATCTCATCCGGTTCAATGAGTGTCGTTGGCAACACATGCAAATAGCCGAGATCTCTCGCAATCGATAGATTATTAACCATACTGCGCCCAATCACAGCAACCTTACGCGAAGATCGCTCTGCTGCATAAATAACCTGCTGAAGTCGATGAATATTTGATGCAAATGTAGAGAGTATAACTCGCCCTTCCGCATTGCGAAATACTTCGTCAATGGTTGCACCAACCGTGCGTTCAGACATCGTAAATCCAGGTCGTTCCGCATTTGTGCTATCTGACAGAAGCGCAAGCACACCTCGCTCACCAAGTGCAGTCATTTTTGCATAATCTGCATGGCGTCCATCAACTGGGGTCTGATCAAACTTAAAATCGCCAGTTTGCACAATAAGTCCTTCGGGCGTATCGATTGCAAAACCGACTGCATCCGGAATACTGTGATTTACATGGAAACAGGATACTGTAAATGCCCCAAGTTGTACTTCACTTTCGTTAGTAATGGTGATCAATTTTGTTTGATCGAGAATTCCATGTTCTCGCAATTTGGCCTCTACTAAACCAAGCGTCAACCGTGTCCCATACACGGGAATTTGCAACGTTTTTAACACATATGGAAGTCCACCGATGTGATCTTCATGTGCATGCGTGAGAAATAGACCGCGGAATTTGTGTTTATTTTCCACCAAAAAAGTGATGTCCGGAATCACAATGTCAACGCCAAGCATCTCTTCCTCGGGAAACTTCAAGCCTGCATCCACGACTATCATGTCATTGCCATAGACATAAGCCGTCATGTTTTTGCCAATTTCCCCTAGTCCGCCAAGAGGAATGATTGACAATTTATTTGTATAGTTCTTACTCAACGGTACACCTCCACCGATTCCTGTCACCATTAACAAAAGCAGGGCATTTCTAACCGCACTCGTCTGGTAGTCCGATTATACATGACCTGCCAATACGATCTCAAGAACACCGTCATTCTTTTTATCACTATACGTCAGTGTACGACCGTCAAATCCACTACGGATCCTAAGGTGCGCCGTAATTCTCTCAATTCTTCGGGAGTGGCAGACACGAGCGGGAGTCGTACCCCCCCAACCTCCATTCCAATCATTCCGAGTGCAGCTTTCACGAGAACGGGATTGGACGTCTTGAAGAGCCCCTCAAATAACGGCATTAAGCGATGATGCATGCGTCTCGCTTCGCTTAAATCTTCGTCGAAGAAGGCTCTTAGCATCGCGTGCATTAATTCCCCAGCCACATGTGCAGCTACACTGATTACGCCATAGCCCCCAAGTGCCAAAAACGGCAACGTGTATTTATCATCTCCGCTATAAACGTAGAAATCATCAGGTGTTTCTCCTATGATTCGTGAAATTTGCGTAAAATCGCCTGATGATTCCTTCACTGCGACAATATTATCAATTCCAGCCAAGCGGACAATGGTCTCCGGCGCAATATTCACCGCTGTACGCCCAGGAATGTTATACACAATAATCGGCTTATCTGTCGCTTTTGCCACACTGTAGAAATGCTGATACAACCCCTCTTGCGATGGTTTGTTGTAGTACGGAGCCACAAGTAAAAACGCATCGACTTGCAGATGATCAACTTCTTTAGTAAATGCGATCGCTTCTGCGGTATTATTTCCACCCGTACCAGCAATCACCGGAATTCGCCCTGCCACAAGACGAACCGTTTCTTCGAACAGCATCAATTTCTCGCGATGCGTTAATGTCGCAGATTCACCCGTTGTTCCACTTACCACAAGACCTGTCGTCCCAGTGACGATCAAGTGGTCAATTACCTTTGCTAGACGGCCTAGATCAAGTTCCAATGATTCATCAAATGGCGTCACCATAGCTGTCACCAACTGACCGAACATCAGGATCCCTCCTCTGTTCTCTATAAATTAAATTTGTCGTGAATGGCACGTAGCGCATTCCCCATATCTTTTTCATGCACAAGACACCAAATTGTCGTATTTGAATCAGCTGATTGCAAAATCTCAATGTCCTGATCCGTTAAAGCTTCCACAATTCGCGCCATTACTCCAGGCACTCCATGTATGCCTGCACCTACAGCCGCTACCTTTGCTACATTTGAAATAGTTTGCACCTGAAGATCCAGCCCCATAAGCGTATCTACCGCTAACTGCACATGACTATTGAGTACAGTATAAACGACTTCAATTGGTGTCACATTGAAAAAGTCAACTGAAATTCCATGTTCAGCCATAGTGCGAAAAACTAAATTTTGAAATCCCGGTCGATCTGTCTTTGCGCGCACTTTAATCTGAGTCAATCGCGCACTGTGTGCAACTCCAGTCAAAATCTTATCATTAGCAGGCCTGGCTTCAAGAAAATGCGCGCCGCTCGTGACGAGCGTCCCAAGATCATTCGACTCTGTACTTCGCACCCGAATAGGTATATTTTTTTGCATGGCAAGCTCAACCGCTCTGGGATGAATTACTTTTGCACCCTGAGAGGCAAAATTTGCAATTTCCGTATACGTCAAATGCGACAAACGACGTGCACCTTCTACGATATTTGGATCAGCGGTCATGATTCCTTCAACATCGGTGAAGATATCAATAAATTCCGCATCAAGCGCGACGCCAAGAGCGGTCGCTGACGTATCGCTACCGCCGCGTCCAAGCGTTGTTGTATCACCATCATGCGTCACGCCTTGAAAACCGGTCACTACAACAATGCGGTTTTCTCCCAACTCTTTAACGATTCTCTCTGGATCAATTTTAGCAATCCGTGCATTGCCATAATCAGCAGTCGTCACGAGTCCTGCTTGAGCACCTGTCAATACTGTGACCTCGTGTCCGCGACTGCGTAGCATCGCTCCAAAAATCACTGCAGAAATCGTCTCCCCACAGGACATCAACAAATCCAAATCACGAGCGACAACTGTATCATCCGCTCTGACCAAATTCAATAGCGTATCAGTGGCATAAGGTTCGCCTGACCGCCCCATGGCAGAAACCACCACGACCACAGAATACCCTTCCTGAAGTGCTGCCTCGATATGCATGACTGCTTTTTCACGCATCGATCGGCTGGAGACGGATGTTCCTCCAAATTTTTGAACAATGACCTTCATTACCAATTGCCCTCCTGCCGAACCCAAATCTCTGCAATCTGAACTGCATTGAGAGCAGCGCCCTTCAAAATATTGTCAGCTACAACCCACAACGACAGGCCATTGTCTACAAACAGATCCTTTCGCACACGACCCACGAATACAGGAAACTCTCCTGTCGCACGCAATGGCTGCGGATATAGTTGATGTGCTGGATCATCTTCCAACACTACTCCAGGTGAGCTGGCAAGCAATTTTTTCACATCCGAGACAGCGAACGACCGCTCAGTTTCTACGTAAATCGCTTCTGAATGGCCATACATCACAGGTACCCGCGCCGCGGTAGGTGTCACTTGAATCTTCGAATCACCTAGGATCTTGTGTGTTTCATTGACCATCTTCATTTCTTCTTTGGTGTAGCCATTTTCCTCAAACACATCGATTTGTGGCAATACATTAAAAGCAAGTGGATAATGCCGCTCTAATTTCGAAACCGGTAAGACCTGTGCAACTGGATCCTCTCCTGCCAATATTGCAGTTGCTGTCTGTTTCAATTCGTCTATCGCACGCTGACCCGCGCCAGAGGCAGCTTGATAAGTTGATACCACAATGCGTCGAATTCCATACACGTGATGAATGGGATTCAGCGCCACCATCATTTGGATTGTAGAGCAATTTGGATTAGCAATAATCCCGCGATTCTTAAAAATATCACTCGCGTTTACTTCTGGAACCACTAATGGCACCATTGGATCCATTCGATACGCACTCGTATTGTCAATCACAAGAGCCCCGCGTATCACAGCTTCAGGCGCTAAACGCAATGAAACATCGCCGCCGGCACTAAACAATGCGATATCGACACCTTCAAATGAATCAGGTGTCGCTTCCTCGACCGTAATCTGCTGACCACGCACTTCTACCACAGTCCCCGCTGAACGTGCGGATGCTAACAATCGTAAAGAAGCAAACGGAAACTCGCGCCGCAAAAGCGTGTCGATCATCGCTTGACCAACGGCTCCAGTGGCCCCCACCACCGCAACGTGCACATCTCGTTTCATTTTATTTCATCCTTTCTACACCCGTTGCGTCGCAAGCATCCGCTTGGAATAAAGATGCTATTTAATGAGCATACTGATAGCGTTCAATCAACATCGGTTGATATTGCTTTTTCTCTAGCGCCATTTCAACCGTTGGCATGATTAAATCCATCTTCGCAACCAACGAATTCATTTTTTTAAATGGATCATCTTGACCAAATGGAACAAAGTACATGTTTTTTGTAGACAACAGTCGCGCCACATTGACTGCGTTCAAACCAAGACCATCATTGGTGGAAATGGCGATGACGATCGGCCGATCATTTCGCATCGTAGCTTTTGCAGCCATTAGCACGGGAGAATCATTTTGCGCATTTGCCAAGCGGCTTAATGTACTTCCTGTACAAGGTGCAATCACTAACGTATCAAGCAATTTCGATGGACCCAACGGCTCAGCATCTGGTAGTGCTGCGATGGCCGTCTCACCGGTAACCTGTTCGATGCGCATGGCCCATTCTCCCGCTTCACCAAAACGAGTGGCCACAGATAGAACTGAATTTGAAAAAATCGGAATAACACGCACCCCTGCCTGCACTAACCGTTCAATTTCTGGAAACACCTCAGCATATGTGCAATGCGAACCTGTGACTGCGAACCCTATGGTTTTCCCCTTCATATCCATCGCCTATATACCTCCAGGAGTGCTTAAGGGCGGTTGTATCATTCGCACAATCGTTTGTGCGATGATTCGCCCTGCTGTTTTTGGTGCAACAATTCCTGGTAGGCTAGGTGCCAATATTGCATTTATTCCGCGTTTCTCCGCATAACGAAAATCCGTTCCACCCGGTGCAGACGCAATATCGACAATCACACAAGAACGTGGGACGTGGGTCAAGACGTCCGCAGTCATAATTGGAGCAGGGATCGTATTGAAAATGATATCAGCATCTGTGAGCGCATCCTCAAGGTGATCCAACCCATAGGGTTGCAACCCCATCTCAGATATTCGAGCCAAATCTGCTGGTTTCCGAGCAAAAACCCTCACGTTTGCCCCAATTCCTGACAACATACGGCCAAGTGTTAGTCCACACCGACCGAGTCCCATCACTACACAAGTCGATCCATGTAGAGTAATATCGGTTCTTTCCATTGCCATCGCGATGGCCCCTTCTGCAGTGGGTATCGAATTTAAGATAGCCACTTCATCAAGTTCCATCAACCGAATCAAATTAAGACCGTGTTTGCGCGCCATTGTCTGTAACGCTGGCCTAGCGATTCCAGAAAAAACCGGGGCCTTTTTTTCAATCGCAGCAAAGTGTTCATCTGACAATCGTAAGGGGGCAGCAGCGAATGCCGCATCAACGCGCCCTTCTTCATCCATTCCCGCAATCGGAAGGACGATCACGTCAAAATTCGCTAACGCTGCGGGAGTTAACTCGACCTTATGCATGTCAGGGAAAGAAAGCGACAAACGATCAAAGCCAAACAGATAGGTCGACGCATCCAAGTCGCTCATATAACGAACGACCTCAGTGATACGCGCGTCACCTCCGATAAACGCCATCTTGATCCCCGTCAACATCATCCCGGGTACCCCTTTCACCTCATTTTACGCCTAGCCAAGAAAATTACAAGGCGCGGGATAAATAGACAAAAGCCTACCGCGCATAAAATATCATATGCAAGGTGACAAAAAGGGGTGAGGGATATACGTCTATCGAACGGTTCACTTTAGTCTGTAGAGCCAAATCCACCGGAACGAATTCCTGGTTCAGAACCACTGGCGTGTTCGGCATCCGCCTGTAGAAATTTAGTAAAGATCCCTTGCGCAATCCGTTCGCCTCTCAGTAGTTGCACAAGTTGATCGCTCGCGTTGAAAAGAGGAACAAAAATATGACCGTTATTCGCCAGATTATCATAATAATCTGCATCTATCACACCAACACCGTTTGCAAGCAGCAACCGATATTTTAGCGCAAGACTGCTTCGCGCATAAACTAAAAGACATTCATCCGGCAATAAGCGTACACGTACCCCAGTCGGAACCAAAACGATATTGTACGGCGCAATGCTCACGTCGCTGCTCGCTAGTAAATCATATCCTGCGGCATTTGCCGTTTGTCTACGTGGTAGAGATAATCCAACATGATCAATCGAAGGTACCCATTCAAAGCCTCTCAACACAAATTCACACATCCATTCCTACAGTTCAACAGGATACTCCTCAGGTCCAAGCGCCACTAATGAGAAGGGTCCCGCGAGAATGGATCTGGCCGTCTCATGCAATTCATCTAACGTAATGGCATCAAGATCAGTCAAAATCTCCTCGACATCGACCTGACGTCCGAGCAAAAGTTCATTTCTCCCCAGGCGATTCATGCGACTCGACGTACTCTCTAAACTCAGCAGCAATGAGCCTTTCAACTGATTCTTCGCTTTTACCAACTCTTGTTGATTCAATCCATGAACGACACATGAGTTGAATTGTTCTAAAACGAGTTCTAAAACACTCTGCGCCTTGACCGGAGAAGCGCCAAAATACACGGTGAATAGACCGGTGTCGCGAAATGCACTGTGATACGAGAAGACATTGTAGGCCATGCCGCGTTCTTCACGAATCTCTTGAAATAACCGAGAACTTGAACTCGCTCCAAGAATGTTATTTAACAGCAGTAAGGCGTCATTTTGCTTGGCGTCATACGCAAATCCGTGCGCTGCTAAACAAACGTGGGTTTGCTCAATCTCCTTGCCATGAAATGTACTTTCACTGCAAAATTGCGGAATAACATTTCCATCTTGTCGTAAGGAGCGAACAGTTCCACCAAAGAGTTGCTCTAGAATGTTGAGGATCACTACATGATCAACATGCCCAGAAATAGAAATCACCATATTTTCAGATGTATAGCGCTGCCCGACATAATCAAATAAATCTTTTTGCGTTAAGGTGTGCAATGTTTCTTCTGTTCCCAAAATATTCATATTAAGAGGGTGCCCACGATACGCCTGTTCAATAATGAGATCATGTACGGACTCCTCCGGACTATCTTCATACATCTTAATTTCTTCAATGACTACTTCCTTTTCACGCTCTAATTCATCCGTATCAAATGTGGAGTCGAATAACATTTCAGCAAGTGTGATAAGCGCAAGAGTTGCATGTTCATCTAGAACCTTCGCATGGTAACATGTATATTCTTTTGTGGTATAAGCGTTTACCTGACCACCAATATGATCAAAAACCTCCGCCAATTGACGGGCGGAGTGCTCTTTTGTCCCTTTGAAAAACATATGTTCGAGGAAATGCGAGATGCCAGATTGCTGATTGGGTTCATCTCGAGATCCCGTTCCAACCCATATCCCCATACTTACAGAACGCACAAAAGGAATTTCTTCAACAAGAACACGAAGACCATTTTTCAATGTATGACGAAAAACCAAGGGAAGCCTCCTCACCAAATGAGCACCATGCATATATTCGTAATTTCCACTATATCAGAATGCAGATTGCAAACTCAAATAAAGACGACAATTTGCTACTATTTATCGCTTTGACGCACTGTGCATCGCTTGTAACGCCTCCGTCAAGGTCTGCGGGACCGACCGCACAGGGCTTAGAAGACTTGATACCGTCACTAACTGGTAGCCATCTTGTTTAAGCGTCCCAATAAGCTCTGGCAGTGCTTCAACAGTTGGCGCAGTGGGATGCATGAGAACAAGCGCACCTGGAGTTCGCTTTTTCACAATGCGAGAAACAATGACAGATGGACTTGGTTTTCTCCAATCAATGGTATCTAATGTCCATAAAATTGTTTTCATTTTCATTCCTGCAGCGACTTGCACGACCAAATTGTTAAAATCGCCTGCAGGTGGCGCAAATAACGTAACACGTGTTCCGGTCGCTCCATATATCGCTTGATTTGTTTTACTCAGTTGTGTAATCATTTGACTGCGTGTTAACCGACTCATCATTGGATGATTATAGGCATGACTTCCAATCTCCATACCGGCTGTTACGATTGATTTCGCAACTTCTGGATTCTTCTTCGTCCATGAACCATCCAAGAAAAAAGTAGCCTGTACATGATTTTGTTTCAATATCGAAAGAATTTTAGAAATGTATTCTGTACCCCATGCGACATTAATCATCAAAGACATTTGCCGTTTTTGTGGGTTACCGCGATAAATTGGTTCCGCGACAAACTCATTCATCTGTAAACTTGGTGGAATTTGCTGAAATAGAAGCGGCACTCGTGTTGGATTTTTCCGAGCGGCCTGCAGTGTAGCATTCATGTCCAAGCGAACCCCATTTAGGCCAGGAATCAACTTCCATACAGAGTCTACTCGCGGGTTGATCGGTTGTGTGTGATAGTACTCTGCAACTCGAGTGAGTGTTTGGGGTAGTGTCGATGTGTATTCGGTCGAATTGGCTGTTCCCGTCATGACCGCAGTTGATAATTCCGGAAAAACCTCATCAACAGAACCTGCGGCCGGTTGCAATTGTACAGCAGCTAATGCACAGGCGATACATGCGGCAATAATTGTCACTTCTTTCGACAATAGCATCACATGCCAGCGATTTCGTTTTCTAAACATAATCTCGTCCTCCATCCATTCGGAAAATGATCACGCTCTTCACAGATCACTCTTCATGGACAGAATATGCCCTTGTCCGCATAAATAATACAAAAAGCAGCCATCCTTAGGCTGCTTCCTTTGTTACTCTGGTTAAAAAGAACTGTTTGGCGGCTTACGATCATCTGCGCCCCGGCCTCGTGATGGACCACCTGAACCACCCCTGCGTTCGCCGAAGCGATTGCCCTCGCCACCTCGAGAATTCGAAGGGCGTTTATCATTTTCAGAACGTGGAGGCAAGTCTACAATCGGCACCCCTTGATCGCGTAACACTTCGCGATGTGATAAATTAATACGTCCTTGCCCATCAATCTCTGTAACCTTTACGCGAAGAATATCGCCCACTTTTACGACATCCTCCGATTTTCTCACACGATCAGCAGCGAGTTGTGATACATGCACGAGACCTTCTTTACCTGGCAAAATCTCTACGAAAGCGCCGTAACTTTCTACTCTCATCACTTTTCCATCGTAGGTTTCACCGACTTCGACATCACGGACAATCCCTTCGATAATACTCTTAGCGCGTTCCCCAGCAGTGGCATCTGTTGTCGAAATAAAGATCCGTCCATCTTGTTCAATGTCAATCTTCACACCCGTGTCTTCAATAATCTTATTGATGACCCGACCACCAGGACCAATGACTTCGCGTATTTTATCTGAACTAATTCGCATCGTAATAATACGTGGAGCGAATCGCGATAATTCACTACGCGGTTGGTTCAACACAGACAACATTTTATCGAGAATAAACATACGACCAGCGTGTGCCTTTTGCAGGGCGGTTTGGAGAATATTGCGATCAATACCACTGATTTTAATATCCATCTGCAGAGCCGTAACTCCAACCGCTGTTCCCGCTACTTTAAAATCCATATCGCCAAGATGATCTTCCATGCCTTGAATATCTGTTAGCACGGCGACTTGATCACCTTCTTTTACAAGTCCCATTGCAACGCCTGCAACAGGCGCTTTAATAGGTACCCCCGCATCCATCAGTGCCAATACAGAGGCACAAATCGACGCCTGAGAAGAGGATCCATTTGATTCGAGCACTTCTGAAACCAGACGGATCGTGTATGGAAACGTATCTTCTGAAGGTACAATCGGTTCAAGCGCACGTTCACCAAGTGCACCATGCCCAATGTCCCTTCTGCTTGGTGGACGAAGCGGTCTCGCTTCACCCGTAGAGAATGGCGGAAAATTGTAATGATGCATGAACCGCTTACTTTCTTCCATGCCAAGTCCATCCAAAATTTGAACGTCACCAAGAGCTCCTAATGTACAGATAGACAACGCTTGCGTCTGTCCTCGTGTAAACAGTCCAGACCCATGTGTACGAGGCAGCACTCCCGCATCTACAGAGATAGGGCGAATTTCATCTAGAGCTCGTCCATCTGGACGCATTCCATCTACGACAATCGCTTGTCGTACAATTTCCTTCACAATATCGTGCAGTGCTTCTGAAATATCATCCGAATGATCTGGAAAACGGTCTGCAAGTGCCAACTGCGTTTCTTTAACCACAGCATCAATGGCTTCCTGTCTGCCGTGTTTCTCTGCCGTATAGGTTGCCTCGCGTAACTTTTCAATCGCATACTCACGTACGTGTGATTCAATAGCGTCGTCAATTTTATGTAACGTTATCGCCATCTTAGGCTTTGCTGCTTCTCGCGCGAATTCATCAATCCCTGCAATAATTCGACGAATTTCCTCATGACCAAACATAATGGCTTCTAACATTTGATCTTCAGGAATTTCTTTTGCACCTGCTTCAACCATCATGATCGCATCACGGGTACCTGCCACAACTAAATGCAGATCACTCTGATCTGCCTGCGCAGCCGTAGGATTAATCACGAACTGACCGCCCACGCGTCCGACTACAACTCCTGCAATAGGACCGTTAAAAGGCACATCGGAAACAGTTAGCGCAGCCGAAACGCCAATCATTCCGGCGATTTCTGGAGCACAATCTTGATCGACCGAGAGTACCATAATAACAACTTGAACGTCATTTCGAAAGCCGTCAGCAAACAGGGGACGAATCGGGCGATCAATCAGACGGCTAGCAAGAATAGCCTTTTCACTCGGACGTCCTTCACGTTTAATAAATCCGCCTGGTATTTTCCCAACTGCATACAGTCTCTCTTCGTAATTTACAGTAAGCGGGAAAAAATCGAGCGGGGAAGGCTCTTTCGATGCAGTCACTGTTGCAAGCACGACCGTTTCACCATACTGAACAAGAACAGCGCCACTGGCCTGTTTGGCCAATCGTCCAGTCTCAAAACTTAACTGTCGACCGCCAACTGAGATTGTATGTTGATAGATCACCTTGTAAACCCCCTCTCAAAGATCACTTTTTATTATGTATGGTCTGTTATGACATAAGGCCCTCTTCACAACCCGACCTAAATCTGAACAGTCCAGAAGCAAAGGAGAAGCGGGAAAGCCCCGCTCCTCCTAGCTTCTAGTGACGTAATCCAAGCCGTGTGATAAGCGCGCGATAGCGATTAATATCGTTTTCTCGCAAATACCTCAGTAAATGTGCACGCTTATAAACCATCTTAAATAGCCCGCGTCGCGAATGATGATCTTTCTTATGCGTGCGAAAATGTTCATTTAAGTAGTTAATGCGTTCTGTGAGAAGCGCCACCTGCACTTCAGGGGATCCTGTATCCCCCTCGTGAACTGCAAAAGCTTGAATAATTTCTGCTTTACGTTCTTGCCCTAATGCCATCAATGTCCCTCCATCACTTTGTGCGATCACTCGCAGCACAGTATGCGGCGGAGCACCGTCATACCGAGCTACAGTTACAGGCAAAAATACCATACCGCACTTACTTTAGATATCGTACCGCAAGATCTTATGATCAGTATGGCACAATCATTATAAGTATACACACCTTAGCAACAAGAGTAAAGAATTGCCTGCTGTATTATTGTATGGGTGAGATCCACGTCGCCGCAATTTCCACGTCCAGTAAAAGCCTATGCTGCAGCGCAGAAAGGTCAGGAAAGCGTTGTTCGCCACGGATATAATGTAAAATATCGACAATCATTTCAGAGCCATACAAATCGCCCGTAAAGGAAAGAACATGCACCTCAATGGTCAGTTCACCTTCCTTATAAAATGTTGGACGTCTGCCTACATTCATTACAGCACGTTTTCGTTCATTGTCAATCCAGACATCAACCACATACACGCCAAGTGCTGGTAACACATAATTTTCGGTCAAACAAAGATTTGCCGTAGGAAACCCAATCGCACGTCCTCTCTGATCACCTTGAATCACGTGACCACGTATGCGATACGGACGACCTAAAAAGCCCATCACCTGATCAATACGGCCATCAGCTAATTCTTTTCGTATCATCGAGCTACTGACAGGAATACCGTCAAAGTCAACTGCCTGCACTACATCAACACCCACATGATATTCCTCGCCGATCAATCTCAAATCATCCGGAGTGTACCGACCCTGTTTACCAAAGCGAAAATCATATCCGACTACGAGATGTCGTGCGCCTAGTGGAAGGAGATATTGTAGTACAAACTCCTTTGCGGTCTGCTGCTGGAAATCTCGATTAAATCGCGCCGCAAATATAGTCTCCACACCAAGTGCACGTGCAACTTTCGCCCGTTCCTGCAATGGTGTAAGAACTCGTGCATACGCTGCATCCCCTGTAAGTACGAAACGGGGATGAGGATCAAAGGTAAAAAGTGATGAACTCAATTTCAGAGTCCGTGCAACTTCGACCGCACGGTGAATGACTGCCTGATGAGCGATGTGGATTCCATCAAATTTACCTATGGCAATTATTCTCTGCGATTTCTCGGTAGCAATGGGTGGCCTATGCAATTGAATGAGGATCGGTGCAGTCATTCACTCATCACCTGCCACAGAACTTTTTTCGGAGATAATCTGCATCTGCCATCTTGAAAATCGGTTATTTCATAAATGGCAACGAGTTCTCCTGTCACAAGATGCACTCGAACCAAATCTTGTGGTGCCATTGCCTCACATTGATACAAAATGGATTGCCCATACAAAACATTTTGAAGCATGTCCGAATCGACATAAATCGCATGCATATGTAATATGGCATCCTCTGGGGGCAATACCGCGCTCCATGTATGTTCTTTTATATAGTCCAAATCCCATGCTTGTCCTAGATGAAATGGACCCGATTGAGTTCGTACCAAGCGTCCCATGTGCGCTGGAATGGAAAGCGCCTCACCCAGATCATGGCACAAAGTGCGAATATAAGTACCCTTGCTACAGCGCACGTGAAAATAAACGCGGACAATCTGCGCCACTCTCTCTATTTTGTATATTTCAAGTGAAAAAATGACAATATCACGTGCTGTTAAGGTAACTTCAATTCCACTGCGCGCCAGTTCATATGCGCGTTTCCCCTGCACCTTAATCGCAGAATACGCAGGCGGAATTTGAGTGACAGGGCCAACGAATCGCATAAAAGTGTCTCGAATCTGCTGCTCACTCACGCCAGACGCATCAGCTGTGGCGAGCACTTTCCCGCTTGCATCTTGAGTATCCGTTGCGCTGCCTAATACTAATGTGGCATCATACCTTTTTTCATCTGCCAATACGTACTCTGTCAAACGCGTCGCTGAGCCGATAAAAACAGGCAGAACACCCGTTACGTCAGGATCTAATGTTCCTGCATGACCAGCCTTTTTCACCCCTAGCGCGCGTTTGACACGAGTCACCGCCTGTTGCGAAGTCATCTGTGGCGGTTTATTTAATACCACAATCCCGCTATGCATTGGCACTGTACGCTCTTTGCACGACAGCCTCTACCTTCACCATCACCGTCTCTATAACATCCTGTAAGGATCCGGAAATTTCACAACCAGCTGCACGCACATGTCCACCTCCGCCAAACGATAATGCAATTTCAGATACATCTACAATTTCTCGCGATCTAAGACTCACCTTTACACTTCCATCCATACGCTCTCGAAAGAGCAATCCAACTTCTACACCAACGAGTGTCCGGGGATAGGGCAATAATACCTCTACATCTCCGTCGTGTGCGCCGGATGCTTTTAACATGGTTTGATCAATAGCAACATAAGCAATCAGACCACTCTCATGAACATGTAAAGTGGATAATCCAAGGCGCACAAGTTCAATCTGTTCACGTGTCATCGCCTCCAATACGCGATCAGCCACAACAAACGGCTCAATATCATACGACAATAAATTAGCTGCCGCAAGATGAATCTCCGGAGTCGTATTGTTGTAGTGAAATCCTCCTGTATCAAAAACAATACCCGTATACAGCACCAACGCTAGCGCACGAGTCATCTGCAACCCATTTTCACGTATCATGCGATACAGCACCAAACACGTCGCAGCAGCCTCTGACTCCACAAGATTTAACGCTCCAAAATGATTGTTTGTCTCATGATGATCGATATTAATCAATTGACCATCCGGAATCATCAAACGCCATGCTTCACCCATTCTCCGAACATCTGCGCAGTCCACTGAGACCGCGTACGCAAACATCTGTCCAACATCTTGCGTTTTTATAAATCGTTCTACGCCCGGCAAAAAATTATAACGCTCAGGGATTTCGTCATCATTGACAAGAACGCATGGCCGACTCCAATCATCACACAAATGAGCGACTGCCAACGCAGCACCAATCGCATCTCCATCTGGACTAATATGGCAGACGATCAAGAGAGGATCAAGCGGTTCATGCAATGCCTCGTAAATCTCACTATATCCACTGTTATTGATCCCCATCGTCTCCTTCCCGCACCGCCTTTCGAGCATCATCGCGGGGGAGTATCTCATGGAGTACATGCTCAATACGTGCGCTATAATCAATCGACTGATCTAATCGAAATTGTAATTCTGGAGTCACGCGCAACCGTATCCGATTGCCGATCTCAGATCGGATAAAGCCCCTCGCGCGCTCCAACGCATGCATAGATTCCTGCTTCTGTTCCGCACTTCCCATCACAGAAACGAATACTTTCGCGTGACCCATGTCATTTGATAGTTCCACGTCTGTAACCGTCACAAATCCAATGCGTGGATCCTTCAAATGATGTTGCACAATGTCACTAATTTCCCTTTGCAATTGGAGCGCGATGCGTTCCACGCGAAGTTTCAAGATATCACCTACTCCGCCTTAATAGCTTCCATCTTATATGCTTCGATGATGTCGCCCTCTTTAAGGTCATTATAATGCTCAAGTGTCAATCCGCATTCATAACCACTTGCAACTTCCTTGGCATCGTCCTTAAAGCGTTTTAGAGAGTCGAGCTTACCTTCAAACACGACAACGCCGCCACGAATCAAGCGAATTTCTGCATCCCGCACCATTTTCCCGTCTAGTACAAAGGCACCTGCAATCGTCCCCAACTTAGAAATCTTGAACAGTTGACGAATTTCTGCACGCCCAAGAATTACTTCTTTGTACTCAGGGTCCAACATTCCTTTAGATGCCGCTTCAATCTCATCGATAACGTGATAAATCACACGATGCAAACGAACATCGACCTTTTCCGATTCAGCCATTTTCGCCGCATTGGTTTCAGGCCGCACATTAAAGCCGATGACAATCGCATTTGAAGCCGAGGCAAGAAGAATATCAGACTCAGTAATCGCTCCAACGCCCGTATGAATGACTCGGATTCGAACACCATTCACATCAATTTTTTGCAATGCACCAAGAACCGCTTCTGCAGATCCATGAACATCAGCCTTAATAATAACATTTAGATCTTTAACTTCCCCCTCTTGGATTTGCTTATACAAATCATCCAAGGTTACGCGTGATGTGGTACCCAGTTCTTCAGCACGTTGACGCATCGACCGCCGTTCGGCGACAAGTCGACCTTGACGTTCATCATCGTATACAACAAATAAATCGCCTGCATTCGGAACAGCAGAGAGTCCAATAATCTCAACTGGTGCCGATGGCAACGCCTCTTTAACCCGACGTCCACGATCATTAACCATTGCACGCACTTTACCAAAAGTATTACCTGCCACAACCACATCGCCCACGCGCAAAATGCCATTTTGAACAAGTACGGTAGCTACAGGCCCCTTGCCGCGATCCAACTCAGCCTCAATAACAGAGCCGCGCGCACGCATGGATAAGCTCGCTTTAAGATCGGCTACCTCTGAGACGAGAAGGATCATCTCAAGCAGATCTTCAATCCCTTCCTTCTTCAAAGCAGATAGCGGAACAAAAATCGTATCTCCGCCCCACTCTTCCGCAACTAAACCAAACTCTGTTAACTCTTGCTTGATTCGATCAGGATTCGCATCTGGTTTATCCATTTTATTCACAGCCACAATAATCGGAACGTTTGCAGCCTTGGCATGATTGATCGCTTCAATCGTCTGTGGCATCACACCATCGTCCGCAGCCACAACAAGCACAGTGATATCTGTCACCTGCGCCCCGCGAGCCCTCATCGTTGTAAAGGCGGCATGGCCTGGTGTATCAAGAAAAGTAATCTTCTTTTGATTGATCTCGACTTGATAGGCACCAATATGTTGCGTGATTCCACCCGCTTCAGACGCCGTAACGTTCGTTTGGCGAATGGCATCCAACAAGGTCGTTTTCCCATGATCAACATGACCCATAATCGTTACGACAGGTGGACGCTGTTCAAGTGATGATTCATCCATCTCCTCGACAAGCATTTCCTCCGCCTCAAGATCACGAGGAGCCTGAACAGTTACTTCTGCATTAAGTTCAGCTCCGACCAAAACCATCATATCCGTATCAATCTCTTGATTAATGGTTACAGGCATACCAAGGAACAATAACTTTTTAATCACTTCAGAGGCTTCACGGCGAATCAGATGAGCAAACTCCACAACAGTCATTGGCGCATCGACTGTGACCTGGCGCGGAACTTCCGGCATTTTCACAACAGGAGCCGAGCGCATATCACGACGACCGCGCGGCGGTTGCATTTTGTGGTTGTTTTCTCTCTTGTCAGAAGGATTTGACCGGCCACTATTGCGATCCCCTGCGCGACGACGTTGTCCACCGCCTTGACTACTGCGGTTCTGGTCGCTTGCCCCACCTTGAAAACGGGCTCCCGTAGTTGAACTCTGGGTAGATCCACCAAACGAATTCGAGCTTCCCTGTCGCCGATTATCTGGCCGCTGACCGGAATACCCTGTTTTTTGTTCCGTAGACCTTCCACTGGCAGAAGAGTACGGTGGACGCCCACCTGTTCCCTGATTGCCTTGCCCACCATTATAGGGCGGACGCGGACCGCGACTCCCCTGCCCGGACTGCCCCCCTGGTGGACGCGCAGAACCTTGACCCTGTGGACGCCCTCCAGAACTTTGTTGGGGTGGGCGATTGCTCCCTCCCATAGGGCGACGATCGCCTCCATTGGCTGATGTGGAACCTTCATTTGACACGCGTGGTCTGCGATCCCCATCATTACGGCGCGGATCCGTTGAATTCGGACGAACTCCCGCATTATTGTTATTCCCGCGATAATTTGAGTTGCCACCCGTGTTCGGACGATCACCAGTCCCTTGTGAACGCGGACGATCATTGCGATAGTTCCCTTGATTGTTATACGAACGAGGACGATCTCCGGTAGATCGCTGTGGTTGAGAGGATGTCTGCCCAATGCGCGCTCCGGTAATTTGCGAACCTGCTTCCTCTTCGCCGCTTGTACTTCCTATCGGCTTCACCTCAGACACATTTACAGGCGCTTGCGCAGAAGTATCCACACCCACCGCTCCATCGTTGTTTTTTTCTACTTGCTTAGACGATCCACTTGTCACCGACTCTACAACCACTGTACTGACCGTTCCACCCAACCGATCACTTTCAGAAGATCCTCTTCGCTCTTGCATAGCAATCGAACGCGCCGCAGCACGAGCTTTTACATCCGAAAAAAAGCCCTCAACCGCAGACACCATCTGGGGTTCCATCACACTCATATGGTTGTTCACCGGGATATTTAGACGGCTAAGAATCGTAATAATTTCCTTGCTCGACATATTGAGTTTCTTTGCATATTCATACACGCGCAATTTTGTCAAATATCTACACCTCCAACGATTTCTCTACTAGTTCCTTAATTGTTTTAGAAAATTTCTCATCTGTGATCGCCACCACCGTTCTCTCCTCTTTTCCAAGCGCTCGGCCCAATACGTCGCGTGTGAGAACTGTGGCAAAGGGGATTCCATAAAACGTACACTTATCTTTGATTTTTTTTGCGCCATTTGCTCCGGCATCCTCCGCAAGCAGGACATATCGTGCTGTGTTATCTCGGATATGTCGCATACATACATCGTCACCAGAAACCACAGCACGCGCCCGCATGGCAAGACCAAGTAAGCCAATCAGATCAGTTGTCTTGCTCATTTTTCTCCACCACACCTAATAAACATTCGTACACTTCATTGCCAAGTTGTATTTTCAAAGCCCGTTCAAGCGCTTTGCGCTTTCGTGCAATGTCAAAACATGAACGCGAAGCACAAATATACGCGCCACGACCAGCCACTTTCCCCGATTGATCTACTTGCACCACGCCATCAGGTGTTAAGACGATTCGTAACATACTACGCTTAGGCTTCTGTTCTTGACATCCCACGCATTGCCGTAGTGGAACTTTTCTCACCTCGATGCACCCTCCTACTCTTGCACAAATGCATCGTGTTCTAAATCGGCAAAGACTGACGAGGATCGTCCTGTCTGGCTCTCACTTTTAATGTCTACTTTCCAACCAGTGAGTTTGGCTGCCAGTCGGGCATTCTGTCCTTCCTTCCCAATTGCCAATGACAATTGATGATCCGGTACGACTACCCGAGCCACTTTATCACCTTCAAGCACCTCTACATCAAGCACCTTAGCTGGAGAGAGCGCACTTGCAACGTACATGGCCGGATCATTGCTCCATTCAATCACGTCAATTTTCTCACCGCGCAACTCTGAAACAATTGACTGGATACGCATGCCTTTTGGGCCCACGCACGCGCCAATCGGATCTACATCTGCATTGTGCGAGTATACTGCCACCTTAGAACGCGATCCAGCCTCTCGAGCAACCGCCTTCACTTCCACAACCCCATCGTAGATTTCAGGGACCTCAAGTTCTAATAGCCTGCGCAGGAGTCCAGGATGAATTCGCGATAAAAGAATCTGCGGACCCTTTGTCGTCTTTTCGACACGCAAAATATAGGCGCGAATCCGGTCGCCAAGATCGAGTTTTTCACTTGGAATTTGCTCCGCTGTCGCCAGCAGCGCTTCCGTACGTTCCAAATCGACATAAGAATAGCGGCCATCTTGCCGCGCGATCACACCTGACACAATGTCTTCTTCCATATCGGCGTATGCGTTATAGATAATGCCGCGTTCTGCCTCGCGAATACGCTGCGTGACTACTTGCTTCGCCGTCTGCGCTGCAATGCGCCCGAATTCACGAGGTGTGACCTCGACCTCAACAATATCCCCCAGCCGATAAGTCGCACTAATATCCATCGCTGCATCGAGCGATATCTCAAGACGATGATCGTGCGGCATCTCCACAACCGTCTTTCGCGCGTATACATGAATACTTCCCGACAAACGATCAATCTCTACACGTACATTTTGCGCAGAATTGAAATTACGCTTATAAGCAGAAATCAGCGCGGCCTCAATCGCTTCGATTAAGATCCCACTGCTGATTCCACGTTCCTTCTCCAATTCATCAAGCGCCTCAATAAAATCCACGTTCATATTCGGCTAACCTCCTTCCATCCCAACAAAAAAATCAACCAACTCACCATACAAGAGCTAGCCGAACTGCTGCTATCTTATCTTTTGGAACCACAATTACTACGGTATTCTCCTCCACACGCAGAAGTTCATCCGTGTACGCAATCAGCGTTCCCTCAACGTTCTTCCTGCCGTCAACAGGTTCATAAAAGGAAACAAAAATGCGCTTCCCAACCGCCAACTCAAAATCACGCACTGTTTTAAGTGGACGCTCCGCACCAGCAGACGACACTTCAAGAAAATAAGCACTTGGGATCGGATCGGCTTCATCGAGTGCAACGGACAGAGTCTCACTGACATGCGCACAATCATCCAAATCCACCGCTCCGCCCGGTCGATCAAGAAACACTCGCAAGATCCAGTTAGCGCCTTCCTTTTTATACTCCACTTCAACGAGTTCAAGTCCAGCTTCCCGCAAAACCGGCGCAACCATCTCGGCTACGAGATCGGTCACCTTTTGCTTGGCTGCCATACACACCCTCCTGAACCCCTTACTTCAAAGGGGTCAAACAAATCATACAAACGAAAGAGTGGGGAACCCCCACTCTTGCTTCGCTCGAAAGTATTTCACTTTCTGTTACATTCATTATACCATGCAGGGTCAATACACGCAAGAAAGAATGGTCATGCTCCGTCTAGAAAAGGGTCAACTGATTCGATTCAGGAAGCCCTTCTAGGCAACCAAATTGCTGCAGTAATTCAATAACTGTCTTCGACAAATGAGCGCGATTTTGAAGATCTTCCATGGACAAAAAGGGAGTCGTCCCACGCGCTGCCACGATATTTTTAGCTGCAGCTTCTCCAATCCCAGAAGTAGCAGAAAATGGCGGTAAGAGCCCATGGTCGCGAACCAAGAAGCGCGTTGCATCCGAATCATATAATTCAAGCGAATGAAAGCAAAATCCCCGTCTCGTCATTTCGAGTGAAACCTCAAGTACAGTCTGCAGTGATTTTTCTTTCGGACTTGCTGTAATCCCCTTACTTTCAATTTCATCAAGGCGCTCCGCAATAGCATCAGGTCCACGTGCCATCAACTCGAGCTCAAAGTCCTCTGCACGCACCGTAAAATACGCAGCATAAAAGCTAAGTGGTTCATGAACTTTAAAATAGGCTATACGAACAGCATTTAGAACATAAGCAGCAGCATGCGCCTTAGGGAACATATACTTGATTTTACGACAGGAGTCCATGTACCAATCGGATACATTAAATGACTGCATGTACTTCTCATCATCATCCGTAAGTCCCTTCCCTTTTCGGACAGACTCCATAATTTTAAATGCACGCGATGGATCCAGCCCCTGATAAATGAGATATACCATGATATCATCACGGCAACAAATCACCTGATTCAATGGCGCCGTCTGCTGTCGAATAAGTTCTTGGGCATTGTTCAACCAGACATCTGTCCCATGTGATAAACCGGAAATCCGAACCAAATCAGCAAATGTATTTGGTTTTGTATCTTCGAGCATTTGTCGCACGAATTTCGTACCAAATTCAGGTATCCCATATGTGCCCGTTTGTGAACGAATCGCTTGTGAACTCACGCCAAGTGGCTCTGTTCCACAAAACAGTGCGTAGACTTGCGGGTCATCCACTGGCACCTGACGCGCATCAATCCCTGTTATATCCTGCAACATCCGCAACACTGTCGGATCATCATGTCCAAGAATGTCGAGCTTTAGTAAATTATCATGAATCGCATGAAAGTCAAAGTGAGTTGTGCGCATCTCCGCATTTCGGTCATCTGCCGGATACTGGATTGGACAAAAGTCATAGATTTCATAGTCGTTCGGAACGATGATCAAGCCTCCGGGATGTTGCCCTGTGGTTCGCTTAATCCCAGTACAGCCAGCCACAAGCCGTTGCATTTCGGCCAATCGCAAAGTCTTTCCCTGATCCTCTGCCCATTTACGAACATAGCCAAATGCAGTCTTGTCTGCGATCGTGGAAATGGTTCCCGCACGGTAGACATAATCTGCGCCAAACAATTCCTCCGTATATTTATGCGCGCGTGCTTGATATTCGCCGGAAAAGTTTAAGTCGATATCCGGAACTTTATCACCCTTAAATCCCAAAAAAGTTTCAAACGGAATGTCCTGACCATCCTTCATCATGTGTATGTGACAAGTTGAGCACAACTTGTCTGGCAAATCAAACCCAGATCCGATCGAACCATCTAAGATAAATTCAGACGCATGACAAGTCGGACATAAATAATGCGGCGCTAACGGATTGACCTCTGTGATATCAAGCATCGTGGCCACGAACGAAGAACCGACCGACCCTCGGGAACCGACGATATAGCCATCTTGTAGACTTTTAGTAACAAGCTTATGGGCGATGAGATAATTTACTGAAAAACCATTTGTTATAATACTATGCAATTCTTTTTGCAAACGCCCATCCACCACTTCTGGTAGTCTATCCCCATACAACTGGTGAGCTTTGCGAATGGCAAGCGTGCGCACCTGGTCCTCAGCACCCTCCATATTTGGAGGATAGACCTGATCTGGTAATGGGCGAATGTCTTCAATCCCATTCGCAATCTCACGAGTATTCGCCACAACCACTTCAGTTGCCCGATCACCTAAGTGCGAGAAAGCATCAAGCATCTGCTGTGTGGTGCGAAAAGTCAGAGCAGGTTGTCTACCGCTTGTTTTGGCATTTTTGCGCCCTGGTGCGCTATGTATAATAATTTCACGATAAATCGCATCCTTATCACGCAGAAAGTGAACATCCCCCGTGGCTACAACCGGTTTTCCCACCTCATCCGCTACTGCAAGTAAACGCAAATGGTATCGTGCAACCGCATCATAGCTCCCCACTTCGCCTGATTCAACGAGAGCCGCATAATGATCTAATGGTTGTAATTCCATGTAATCATAAAACTCCATGATACTTTTAAGCTCCTGATCAGTCTTTCCCCGCAATAATGCCTGAAACAACTCCCCAGACTTACACCCCGAGCCAATCAAAAGTCCCTCGCGGTACTGTTTCAATAATTGCCTTGGCGTTCGCGGCTCACGATAAAAATAATCGATATGAGCCGCAGAGATCAGTTTATACAAATTGCGTAATCCTTGTTGCGACTTTACAAGAACAGTAGCATGATACGCACGACTTCTCGCAAAGTCACCGCCCTTCGCACCAAACGACGATAAGTCAGCAAGCCCCTCCACACGCGCTTCTTGCTTTGCAACCTCCAATAATTTATAGAATACTCGGCCTGTAGCTTCTGAGTCCGCCAACGCACGGTGATGCTGAGACAACGTAACGTTAAACTTTTGCGTCAATGTCTTCAAACGATGATTGCGATCTGATGGAAATAATGTTCTGGCTAATCCTAGTGTATCAATCGTCGGTTGCAAAAAAGGCGAGACGCCATGTTTGGCCGCTTGTACTGACAGAAAAGAAAGATCAAATTCCGCATTATGAGCGACTAAAATTGCACCTTCACAAAACTCGCGAAACTCAGGAAGGACAAGAGCCACTGTTTTTTTCCCTGCAACCATCTCGTTTGTGATATTTGTAATCTCAGTGATTTTTGGCGGAATTACTTTTTGTGGTGCAATTAATTCCGAAAAGGTCTCAATAATCTCACCGCGCCGCATTTTCACGCCCGCAATCTCGATTAATTCGTGTTCAGCTGCTGAAAGACCTGTTGTTTCCGTGTCAAAAATAACATAGGTTGAATCGTCAGTAAGTGGTAGATCCTGCATTTGATATACAATCGTATGTCCGATATCAATTAAGTTAATCTCCACACCATAGAGAACTTTTATTCCATACTTTTTTGCTGCAGCATAGGCATCCGGATATGCTTGAACAACTCCGTGGTCGGTAATCGCAATGGCTGAATGCCCATAAGCTTTCGCTGCAGCAACCAAATCACCCGCAGGAACCACCCCGTCAAGCGCACTCATTTGCGTATGAGCATGAAGTTCAACTCTCGTCTCAGGTGCGTCATCACTCACAATTCCGGGCAAATACTCAGACAGATCGTTTATTTGGAGTACAAGTTCCTTTGCATACGTGTCATATTGAACAGATCCGCGCAAACGCAAATACAGCCCGTCAGCCAATGGTGGAAGCGGACTCTCTTTTTTCCCACTCTTAGAAAAGACCTTACACGTAATCGAATCACTTTCATCAGTGAGAAAAAATTGACACAACTGTCGCCCATTTGACAAATCGCGCCACTCCACACCAAAAATGCGCCCTTCCACGACCACTCTGCGCATTTCATCTTGAATCGTACCCAAAGTGATCGCAGGATCATCAAATGTTTGCCCATACTCCATTTGACGAGAAGGACTCAGTGCACTTACTTCTTGGGTGGTAGCTGCCTGCAAACGCAGGACATTCTGATCTTGTTGCTCGATTTCCTGACGGAACGCAGCCACTCTCTGCCCATGATCCAGATCTGAGCAGAGATCCACAATCAATGTTGATTTGTGAGCAAGAACACCAACAACTTCGCTTAGCCTACGATCAATCTGGCGCGTCTGCAAAAACTCAACCGCCCCAGCCACACGCATCTCAATTCGTCCCTCATTAAGCGATCGCCACTTTACTTGTTGTAATTCTCCACGAAGCACTGGCTCACGTTCCATCAGCAACCAAACTGCCGATGCCAAACACGATGCAAGATCGTCCACGCGCAAAAGAGAAAGTCCGGATTCTGCGGGATTAGAAACCCGTTCAATGAACACTTCTACTCCAGGTATTTGCAACTGTAAATATCGCCAACCACCTACAATATCAGTGACAGACAAAGAGCAGTTCCCATCTAGCAGCAGTCGAACAGAACGTGCCTGCTCCCGAACGCGAACATCTGTAATAAAGGGTAGCAAGGCATGAAATGATTCGTACTCCACGCGAATGGCGTCTGCAACAGGTTTAACAATCAACGGAAAAAATCCATCTGCAACATGTGGATCTAAAGATTCTTCTATCACCGTTTACAACGTCCTCCACCCAATTTTCCAGCCATCTTTTAAAACAACTGCGTCACATCCAAATATGTTCGCACTACAGTGAGCGCGATAATCACAACAAAGCCAATTGCATGAACGAGGTACTCCTTGCGCGGATCAATCGGACGACCACGAACAAATTCAACAAGTAAAAATAACAATCGACTCCCATCAAGCGGGGGAATTGGCAACAAATTGAGAATCGCCAAGTTGAGACTCAAGAGAGCAGTCAAATTCACCAAATTGAGCATTCCCAATTGCGCTTGCTGTCCGATAATCGCCACGATTTTTACAGGACCTGCCGAATCCTTTACAAATGCATTGCGATGAGTAAAGAGCGTGCCAAAACTGTTGTAAATCAGCTGCGAGTAGACGGCGGTTTGCTTAACTCCTCCAACGGTGGCCGGAATCACCCCGTGTGTCACAATTGGCGAGATGCCAATGAAGCCAATTCCACTTTTGCGCTCACGAGGTGTGACCGTCAATATTTTTTGCGCGCCGCCTCGTAACACAGAGACCGCCAAGTGATCTTTAGGATGTTGTTGAATGTCTCCTACAAGTTGCGACCAATTCGTCACTGGCTGACCATCGACACGTTCAATCACGTCACCAGTCTGAATTCCAGCCCTTGCCGCTGGTGATCCCGGCATAACAGAGGCTACTTGTGGCGGATTGGTCACAACACCGATAGACCCAAGAACAATAGCAAACAGCACCATCGCCAATAGGACATTCATAAGCGGCCCTGCCAAAATAATCAACATTCGAGCAAGCAATGGTTTTTGTGACATCTGACGATCCGGCGGAGCAAGGGCAATGCGATCCTTCCCGTTGATAAGAAAAGCGCGCCGGGCAATTGGAAACTCACGAAATCCATCAGGAAGTTCAAGCGCCATTTTATACAATTTGGCCATATCGACAAACATCAACTTTCCTGTCAATCCATCCGGCACATCATCAGGATCGCCAATCTCCGTAATGGCTCCTTCATCGTTTAGATGAACAGCGATTGTTTCTCCTAACTTAAAGAATTGGTCTTGTGGCATATCTCCAGCCAACTGGACATAACCACCAAGCGGAAAGAGCCGAATTGAATATTCGGTCTCACCCCTACCAAAGCGGAAAATGGGCGGGCCAAATCCGATCGCAAACTTCGGAACAAGCACGCCCGCTTTCTTTGCCACAATGAAGTGCCCAAATTCATGAATCGTCACTAGCACCAGGAACACCACGACGACTCCGAGAACGGACTTTAATCCGCCCGCTAAGACGCCAGCGATCACACTTTTTGCCCCCTTTTCGCGATCAGTAGTTGCGCTGTTTTGCGTGCAAACTGATCTGCTGTAAAAATTTCGTCAAGTCCAAACGTCGATTCCGGTTGATGTTGTTCAACCACGCGTTGCACGATGTCTAGAATGTCCAAATAACCAATTTTCCCCTCAAGAAAAGCCCAGACAGCTATTTCATTAGCCGCATTCATCACTGCGGGATATGTCTTTTGGGCACGTCCACAGTCAAAAGCCAACTTTATTGCAGGAAAAGTATCATAATCAGGTGCTTCAAACGTCAACTCTGAAATATGAGACCAATTCAATCGCTTCCACTGAGACGCGAGTCTTCCTTTCTCACCCAAAAGGGCAAACTGAATCGGAATTCGCATATCCGGTGTCCCTAATTGTGCTAAAATCGCCCCATCGCGAAACTGCACCATCGAATGAACAACGCTCTGCGGATGTACGAGTACCTCAATATCACTGTAGGGGACATCGAACAAATAATGTGCTTCAATGACCTCCAGCCCTTTATTCATAAGAGTAGACGAATCGATGGTAATTTTCGCCCCCATCGACCACGTCGGATGTGTGAGCGCATCTTGTACAGATACCTGTCGTAAATTCTCTACACTTGTCCCGCGAAACGGTCCCCCGGATGCCGTTACAATCAGTTTCTCGATCTCTTCCCTGTTCGCCCCCTGCAAACATTGAGCAATCGCAGAATGCTCAGAATCAACAGGAATGATCTGCACCTGATGATCTCGCGCAGCCTCAACCACAATATCTCCCGCTGCCACTAACGTCTCCTTATTCGCGAGGGCGACATCACAACCAGCCTCAATCGCGCGTAAAGTTGGTCGAATCCCCGCCGCACCGACTAGAGCATTTAACAATAGGGTAGATTCCTGCAACGACGCTGCAGTTAGCAATGCCTGCTCTCCATGTCCAACTTCTGTAAACGGACATTTAGCACGAACGAGTTCTGCCTGCTCAGGAGAACGGACAGCTACATACTGCGGGTGAAATTCTTCGACAAGGCGTATCAACTCATCTATTCTGTTATAGGAGGACATCGCGATAACTCGTAGTTCTTCAGAGTTCGATCGCACCACGTCTAGCGCCTGTCGACCGATAGAGCCTGTAACCCCTAGAACCGACATGCACTTCGTCATCGCTTCACCCCATTTCAAACATGCGGAAATATCCAGATAATCAAATGATACGCGATTGGCGCTGCCAAGAGCAAGCTATCAAAACGATCCAAAATTCCACCGTGTCCCGGCAAGAGCCAACCTGAGTCCTTTACCGCATAATGTCGCTTCAGAGCCGATTCAACCAAATCTCCTAGTTGTCCGGCAATTGAAGTCGCAGCTCCTACCAGACCTAACAAAACGAGCTTATGTACCTCATGCTCAAATAAGAACCAACCTGCAAGCGGAGTCATCAGAGTAGCAAATACAAATCCTCCAAACGCCCCAGATACCGTTTTCTTAGGACTGACCTCAGGCAATAATTTCCTCCCACCGAAGGCCCGTCCAATAAAAAAGGCGCCTGTATCCGTTGACCATATTGCAATAAACACCAGTAATACCCAACCAAACCCGTGCGTCAAATCACGCAAATCAAGCATCATACGAAATGCATAACTTGAATAAAGGGCGGCCGCAAATAGCATACCCGCCCCTGCAAATGAGAACTGTTCTCTGCGCAAAATCGTCACAATCAGAAGCGCATAAAACAGTACATACCAAAATTGTTCAAACTGACCCCACATCACCATAAGCACCGTAAAGGTCACTGCGATTACATTTTCCGCACTTGTCATACGAACCTTCATCATGGCGCCAATCTCAAGCGTAATTACTGCCGCAATCGCTGCAAACAAGATCGCAAGCCATACTCCGCCAAGAAATATAGCAAATATCACCAAAATGGCACCCAAAATCGCGGTTACCACACGTTGGCGCAGCATGCTGTCACCTCATTTCAATCCGCCAAAACGGCGTTCCCGAGCTACAAAGGCCTGGATTGCCGAATAAAAATGTTTACGCGTAAATTCCGGCCACATAACATCTACAAACACAAATTCTGAGTAAGCGATTTGCCAGAGTAAAAAATTGCTGATTCGTTGATCTCCTGCAGTTCGGATCAACAAATCCGGATCTGGAAGACCCGCCGTATCCATCGCATTGGACACCATATCTTCATCAATTTCAGCAACAGCAATCTCGTTCTTCTGGATTCGTGAAGCAATATGTTGTACCGCTTTCACGATTTCCCAGCGACTCCCATAATTCAGGGCAAACTGAACAACAAGACCGGAACAAGTCTTCGTGCTTTCCAGTGCACGCGCGATGGTCACCTGTGTTGCTTGCGGTAGTTGAGAAGGCTCCCCAAGTATTCTGATATGAACATTGCGTGCAACAAGTTCCCCAATATCCAATTGGAAAAATTCATCAACCAGCTGCCATAAATAGTTAATTTCGTGGTGCGGCCTCTTCCAATTCTCTGTGGAAAACGAGTATAACGTAAGAACCTTAATCCCCCAATCATCCGCAGCACGAATCACATCACGCATTGCAAGCATCCCGGCGTGATGCCCAGCCGCACGCGGCAATGCCCTTTTACGCGCCCAACGACCATTGCCATCCATAATCAGGGCGACATGAGAGGGAATCTCCTCTGAGCGACACGGTCTATCTGCCTCTATGCGACCTACCCTTTTTCTGCGGAATACGCCTTTCCACACTGGAAACATGCCGTTTTCCTCCAGAACCCCCAGCAGTCATTTAAACTTCGAGCAACTCTTTTTCCTTTTGTTGTAACAACCGCTCAACTTCAGCTACCGTTTTATCGGTAACCTCCTGAATCTGCTCTTGCAATCTACGACTTTCATCTTCGGAGAGCGCAGCCTGTTTCTCAGCCTTTTTGATCTCCTCATTGTTATCACGGCGAACATTGCGAACAGCTACTCGCGACTCTTCAGCCATCTTTTTAATTACTTTAGTCAATTCCACACGTCGTTCAGCAGTTAATTGAGGAATTGCCAAACGAATGACAACCCCATCATTCGACGGTGTTAACCCGAGATCAGACTTTTGAATCGCTCGCTCAATCTCACCGATCGTATTCTTATCCCACGGCTGAATGACTAGAAGCCGCGACTCAGGAACAGTAATGTTCGCCATCTGATTAAGCGGCGTGGGCGATCCATAATACTCAACCGTAATTTTATCGAGAAGCGCTGTCGTCGCTCTTCCGGCTCGAACAGATGCAAAATCACGACGCAAGGCCACCAGACATTTATCCATCCGCTCCTTCGCGGATTTTACATAATCTTCGCTCACTCTATATCCCTCCGAACAATCGTGCCAATTGACTCACCAAGTACCGCGCGACGAATATTTCCTGCTTCCGTTATCGAAAACACAAGGATTGGGATATCATTATCCATACACAAAGACGTTGCCGTTGCATCCATCACGCCTAACCCTTGGCTTAATACTGTCATAAAGTTTAATGTATCATACTTTGTTGCACTAGGAACCTTTTGGGGATCCGCATTATACACACCGTCCACACCATTTTTAGCCATGAGTATGACGTCCGCTTCAATTTCCGCCGCCCGCAATGCAGCCGCTGTATCAGTTGTAAAAAACGGATTGCCCGTTCCACCCGCAAAAATGACGACTCGACCCTTTTCCAAATGACGCATCGCCCTACGTCTTATATACGGCTCGGCAACTTGTCGCATTTCAATTGATGTCTGTACTCGCGTCACCACAGCTAGTCGCTCTAAGGCATCTTGCAAAGCGAGAGCATTTAAAACAGTCGCGATCATCCCCATATAGTCCGCGTGTGCTCGCTCCATTCCCTCTCCACTCGCAGAAGCTCCACGCCAAATATTTCCGCCTCCGACAACAACCGAAACTTGTACGCCGAGTTCTGTAATCTCGCGAATCTGTTCCGCAACCGAACGAAGGACATCGGACGATATGCCAAAGCCACCTTCACCCGCAAGCGCCTCGCCACTTAGTTTTAGAACGACTCGCTGATATTTTATCTTGCTCATACAGACCTCCCTAACCCAACCCTTTTAGACAAATAATATAGTTGATACGAAAAGGGAACACTTTCGTGCCCCCCTGAACTCATTTTTTCACCTGTGCCATTACCTCAGCCACAAAGTCATCCTCTTTGCGTTCAATTCCCTCACCCATCTCATATCGAGTGAAGCGACGAATCGAGATATTTTCACCAATCTTTCCAACTTTAGAAGCCACTAAATTGGCCACAGTCACAGATGGATCCTTCACAAAAGGTTGATCAAGCAAGCATTGATCGCGCAGGAATTTATCAATCTTCCCCGATACAATCTTATCAACAATTTGCTCAGGTTTACCTTCATTCAGTGTTTGCTGACGAAAGATTTCTGTTTCTCGCAAGACGATTTCTTCTGGGATGTCTTCACGCCGCAAATACTCCGGTCGAGAAGCTGCAATATGCATGGCAATATCCTTACAGAGTGCACGAAATTCATCTGTCTTTGCTACAAAGTCCGTTTCACAATTCACTTCGACAAGCACCCCAATGCGCCCACCTGCATGAATGTAGGACTCAACTACGCCTTCGGCTGCAACCCGTCCTGCCTTCTTGGCAGCAGATGCCAATCCTTGTTCGCGCAAAAACTCAATTGCCTTTTCTAAGTCGCCGCCAGTTTCCGCCAACGCCTTTTTGCAATTTAACATCCCAGCGCCCGTCTTTTGACGCAACTCTTTCACCTGTTCTGCCGTTACCGCCACAATACACACCCCTTGAACACTAGCTTATCATCATTTCATTTCTAACCTACAGTTCATCATTAGGAAGCTGATTCTTCGTCACCTTGCTTGCCTTCAAGCACAGCGTCCGCCATTTTACCGCACAGAAGTTTCACCGCACGAATCGCGTCGTCATTACCTGGGATCACATAATCAATTTCATCAGGATCACAGTTCGTATCTACTATACCAACGATCGGAATTCCCAATTTGCGTGCTTCCGCCACCGCAATCCGCTCTTTACGCGGATCAATAATAAAGAGTGCCCCAGGCATTCTCTTCATATCCTTAATGCCACCCAAAAACTTTTCAAGACGCTCTTTCTCTTTGCGCAACAAAATAACTTCTTTTTTAGGCAGAACCTCAAACGTTCCGTCCATTTCCATCGTTTCAAGCGTCCGTAAACGTTCGATTCTCTTTTGAATCGTGCTAAAGTTTGTTAAAGTTCCACCAAGCCAACGTTGGTTTACATAGTAACCGCCACAACGCAGTGCTTCATCGTGGACAGATTCTTGAGCTTGTTTTTTGGTGCCAACGAAAAGTAATTCTTTCCCTTCAGCAGCCATACTCCGCACAAAGTTATACGCTTCTTCGACCTTTTTAACGGTTTTTTGTAAATCAATAATGTATATGCCATTGCGCTCCGTAAAAATATAACGATCCATCTTCGGGTTCCAACGACGTGTTTGATGCCCAAAATGAACACCTGCTTCTAATAGTTGTTTCATGGAAATAACAGCCACATTCATTCTCCTCTCAAGTTTTCCCTCCGTCTACTTCCTCAACGAGATCCCCTGCTCCGCAGACTTAACCTGTTTCCATAGACGTGTGAATTTTCACCTGTAAAAGTATAACACTAAAACATGACTTGCAGCAAGTGACCTAGCTGAATCAGCAACTATGGGGTTGCAGTTAACGCTACAATTATTTCGGGAATATTTTCATTTTTATAGAAACGATAGTGACCCGCATGAATAAAGGGTTCGTTTTTGGCTAGACGAGTAAACATAGACGCCGCACCAATGACTCCCTGTTGTTGCAACAAAGCACCAACTTGATCAACCGTCATACCAGAGTTGATCGTTACCTTTACTGCCGTCTTGGTTGTTGTGACCGCTTGGGCAAGCCCATTTGGCTGATTTTGTTTGATTTTCATTCTGGCAGTCAGTTCATTCTTAGTAACCAGCAATTCCTGTTGCAACTGTGCAGCATGTGCCGTTACTGCAGTTAACTTTGTCTGCAAATGTTGCATCTGAATATTTAATCCAGTGACATCCACCGTCTGAGGTGCTGCGTGCGGAGTGATCAAGAAAATAAAGGCACCGAGTAAAAGTCCTACGCCAATCCCGTTTACAAAGATCGCGCGCAGCATCATGATAACATCCGTCCATTTTGTAATAATCCATTAACCAAATCAATTTCCCCATAGCCCACGTTTAATTCAACCATAATCGCCTGGGCATCCTCCCCACGCAATAAACGAATAGCCACTTCTTTGTACTTCGGTTGTAGAAATTCAGGGGATTTGTCCAAATCCAATGAGCTGGGTGGATCACGTTGCATCACATGATACTGATGCAACACGGAAACTTGAGCGTTCAGATCACTGATCTCATGTTTCAATGCGTGTATCTCGTGGTTTATCTGCACTTCATACCCATCCATTTTCTGACGTAATGCTGCGATCATTTCAATCAGACGATCATTCTCAGACTCCATTTGCATAGCAAATGTCTCCACAGCAGTCACGACAGCCATGTGATCACTTGGCCTTTCTTTACGATGTGCCAGCCAGGCATACAAAAAGGCGCCCATTGCCAGCATGATTAGAATGACGATATTCATCTTAACACAATCCTTTCAATCTCAACCTACATTAGCGTTCCAACGCTCGATGCCATCCGTCTACATTACATACCAATTTACAGCCTGTAATAAAATCATCGCAGTGCCATTCAAAATGCTCTCGCATAATTAGCACCCCAGGATATACCATGTTTTTTATTTCCACCATCTGCGGTTTTTTTGCGCCAATCATCGTTTCAAGTGCTTCTTGCTCGATTTGCGTCTGCCCCAACTGCTCGCGTACAGATGTTTCAGTGACGTGCAGCCGATCCATAATGGTTTTTTGCTCACTGGATAATATTCCGACACGTTTTTCTAATTCTAGAAGTTTAGTAAGTGCTTCTGCCATTTTGACTAAAGTACCCTCAAATGAGGCAATTTGCGAACACAGGATGTAATATTGTTCATCTTCTTTTGCATTTGAAGAAAATTCAATGCGAGTCGCCGTACCTAAATGTGAACCGAGAATCCGCACAAAAACATATTGATCAATTCGCGCTAGCCCGCCAACCAGCAACCCCCGTTTTCCAGTTACACGCAATGTTTGCGCTCGTAAGACACTATGCATCACGCTATCTGCCACAACCAGATCATTGCCCGCATGTACGACCGAATTTTGCAGATATAAAACACGAATAGAACCTTTTGCAAAAATCTCTGTCTTTGCCGATCCCTGGACACCACCGCGAATAATAATATCGCCATCCGCTTTTAAAGTCGCACGCTCCACAATGCCAAATACTTCGATATTACCTGAAGCTGTAATGGTAAATCCTTCACGCACGCTTCCATGTACAACTACACTTCCGAAAAAATCTATATTGCCCGTAGAAAAATCAACATCTTCTTCGACGTGATACACTGGAACCACCGATACGCGATGATCACTTGAATAAACGATCTGCCCGTCAATTTCGCTAATGAGAAACAAGCCGTCATCTGATATTTGTGTGCCGGGTCCCATGGGCAAAATCTTTTGTTTCGGTTCATCACTTGGCACTTCATTCCCAAACACATCAAGCCCAGGGGCACCAAGTTGTCCAGGAATCTTGCGAACTAATGTTTGTCCAGATCGGGCATTTTGTAAGATTCCCAACTCACGATAGTCTACACGATCGTCAGCAAGTAGTTGTGGCATTGGAACTGGATTTCTTTCAAAACAAAATTCCAAGCTTTCATCAATTGGTTGACCTGGCGGCGCTCCCCTCGCGATGACGAGGTCAGTCATTACACCGAGCCATCGATCTAAAATAGAAGCTAACTCGTGATCATCAATCACCCCATAGCTATACTTTTGCTCCATTACTAAGGTTTTGAGCTCCTTCAATGTAAACGTCCGTTCAATCGCAGGCGGTGGATCACGGAAGGTCGCAATCGCCAAGAGACCCTGCTCGCTCACTTCAAAACGCACATACTCCTCTAGAGAAGATGAATCATTCGCCATGAAGATTCCTCCTACGAATCAAATGTAATGCTCACCTTGCTTCAGCGTTCGAATCCACACTTCTCCCGTATCGCACTTCACCTGAATCGTTCTTCCAAAATGGCCTCCAACATCGGATGCAAGAACAGGAATACGAAGCATCTCGAGTTGAGTAAAAATCGCTTCCACATTTCGCGGCCCAATCCGAACAAGATCTAGTCCTTTAGAAAAAGCAAACATTTGTGCGCCACCCACCACCTTTGCGCCTATACGATTCCGGTATGCGCCTTCTCGCAGGACCTGTTCAAGCAGAAGTGGAATCGCAGTATCAGCATATTTAAACACATCCTCTGTATTAAGTGGCGCACTCGGCAACATGATGTGCGCCAATCCTGCAACTTGAGCAAACACATCAAATAGAGTTACTCCGACACAAGATCCAAGCCCAAGTGTGCGTAGCGCATCCTCTCCTAATGCCACTTTCGCCTCCCCCATTCCGACGTTATAAATCATATCGAACCCTCGATACCCAGTGCTCGCAACAATACATCCTGTGCAAACGGGGTGGGAAAAAGTAAAAAATGCGCATCTCCTTGTTGTTCGCGATGGTGAACTGCCGTGTGAATGACCAGAGCATAGCGTCCAACTGCCTGTTCACTTTGAAAAGCAATCGAAAGAATCGCTTGAGCCATGTCCACAGCGACAAGTGGCACGGATGGCAACATTCGCAACTGGGTAAAATCCATGAGCGCGGACAAATAATTTGCACCTAATATATTTCCTATCTCACCAAGTGCGGACGAGCCAATTTCACTCAATTCGTCCGTGCCCTCTTCCGCAGTCCATATATTTGCAACTAACGCTTTGGCACTTTCCATAGATTGAATGAAAAACATTGTTCCTTCGATATCACCGGTTACCTGTAAAAACACACAGGCCACAAGAGTCTCTGCCCCTCCTAAAATCGCGCTGATCTCATCAACTTGAATAAGTTCTACCTGCGGGACGCGCATAGCAATTGGCATCTGCAATAATTCTGACAACGCTGTCGCTGCATGACCGGCCCCTATGTTGCCTAATTCGCACAACATATCTGCTACTTGGCTATTTAGACTGTATGCGTCACCCATCTCTTCATCCCTCCGTAGCGATAACTCACCAATCGAATATTCTCTATCAACGGATCAAAACCCTGCCCCACATCAGTTCACTCAATGACTCTCACGTAAGAATCTTTGAAAAAATCCTTGTAATCCACGTTTTTTTTCCAAAGATTCACCAGACGATTCATAAACACCTTTTGTCACGTTCTTTGCAATTTGTGACATACATCGCGTAGCGAGTGACCGAGGTTCCGATAATGTAAAGGGAGTTTGCTTTGCCACAGCCCTTTGCACCGCAGCATCTTCCAGAACATATCCGAGCACGTTTAACTCAGCATGTAAAAATTGCTGTGTCACACGAGTCAATTTGCGCCCCGCATCCATGCCATCGGCTACCTTCGCTGCCCGATTAATAAGCAGATGAACAGGTGGAAGTGATAATGTTTTCGCTACCATTTTTAAAAGCGCATAGGCATCGGCCAATGCGGTAGGCTCCGGAGTCGTCACGAGCAACAACTCATCGCACAGCCCCATCAATTCCGCTGTAAAAGTCCCAAATCCGGCACCAAAATCAATATAGATCCGATCATACTCGCCTTGAACAGCTATCAATTGCTCCGTAAGTCTTTTTCCATAGATTGATCGGGAATTCAATTCAAACACATGTTCCGCACCGCCAGAAATAAAAGCCAAGTTGTATGGACCATGCGTGAAAGCCTGCTGTAGGGTGACATGCCCATCGAGGACATCCATCAAACTATAATGCGGGCGCACTCCAAGTAAAATGTCCAAGTTGGCAAATCCGAAATCGGCATCGAGAATGGCAATTCGCATCCCCTGTTGTGCTAATAGCAAACCAAGATTCAAGGTGATATTCGACTTGCCGACACCGCCCTTGCCACTTGCAACTGCGATTAACCGCAGATTACTTGAGGTTGACAGCTCTTTAGTCTTTTGTTCACGCAAGAGTTGTCTTAAAGGTTCAGCTTGATCGGGCAAGCGTCTCACCTCCACAAAAATAAGACTGGAGTGTTGGAATATCCGCAGGTAGCAGATCATTTGGAACTTGTTGTCCCATTGTGAAATAGGACAACGGTCGCTGCAACTCATCAATCATGGTTAAAATGAGTGATGGCATAATCGTTTCATCAAGTTTTGTAAATAATAGCGCATCATATCCAACATGCTCTAGTTGACTGGCCACCTGATATGATTCGGCGTGACGTGCCGATGCACTCAACACGAGATACGTCAAATCTGGAGAAATAGCAGCAAGTAAATTTTTCAACTCGGTAGCCTGCGATTGATCTAGAAAACTGCGACCGGTTGTATCAATCAGAACCAAATCGAGTGCAGTCCAATTGTCGAGCTGCTGTTTTAACTCGTGTGCAGTGCGAGCCACGGCAAATGGCACATTTAATATTTCCGCATAAGTGCGTAATTGTTCTACCGCGGCTACTCGAAAGGTATCAAGAGTCAGCAGCCCTACTTGGCGATTTTCACGCAACCTTGCAATAGCCGCAATTTTAGCAACGGTCGTCGTTTTACCGACGCCGGTAGGACCAATAAACGTAACAATGCGATCTTTTCGCCCAATCGTTCGAACCTCGCCCACACCTTCGACAATCTCCGCGACTAAAACTTCTAACGCCTCTTTTGAAGCGTCACACGAAGTAACGGCACATCGCGACTGTAGACGCAAAAACCGCAATAAAAGATCATGTGAAAGACTTGTTCCAGTCAATTGTTGCATCACTGCCGTCAAATCATGAGAATGACCACCAACTGCTTCTCCTGTGACAAGCGCGCCGAGCATCGCCTTGATGTCCTGAAGTTCGGTTTGAACGCTCCCCACTGATTGCAACGGTTCTTTTGCCTGTGTTTCAGCAATCGCCCCCACTTGCGAACCCTCATCAATTCCAGCCACGATTTCAATGACTCGTTGTCCAAACAATCCCGCGAGCCCACGTGCCTTCATCTTTTTTTGCGATAAGATCACCGCGTCGCGTCCTAATTCCGAACGAATTTGGTCTAACGCTTCACCGACTGTACGCCCCACATAACGTTTAATGAACATTTAAACATTCACCACCCCTCCATTTTCAACAGGAGTATCAGGATCCAGCTCCGCATAGGACAAAACAAATAATTCCGGTACGGCACGTTGAAGCAATCGCTGTAAATGACCGCGAATCTGTGGAGACACAAGTAAAATCGCAGTTTTCCCTAAAGTAGCTAAGCGGGCCGTATGATCAGTAACGGCCTTTAACAACTGTTGCGTGAGCCGTGGATCAAGTGCCAAATGAGTCCCATGGTCAGTCTGGTTTAGATGCTCTTCAATTCGACGCTCCGTTGCTTGACTGAGTGTAATTGCTGTAATCGCAGTAGCGATTCCAGAACGAACCTGCGCCGTGATTTGTCGACTTAATTTTTGCCTTGCAAATTCTGTGAGCAATTGTGGATCTTTCGTATACCTGGCTTGATCCGCTAACACTTCAAGAATCGTCGGCAAATCGCGAATAGAAACGCGCTCATCTAATAAATTCCCAAGAACCTTTTGGACATCCCCAACTGTTAGTAATTGCGGAACCAATTCCTCCACGAGCACTGATTGGCGCTCTTTCACTGTATCCAATAGTGTCTTGACTTCTTGTCGGCCGAGCAGTTCTCGCGCATGCCGCTTAATCAACTCAGTTAAATGAGTGGCAATCACAGACGGAGCATCCACAACCGTATAACCACCCAACATAGCCTTTTCTCGCATCGATTCACTGATCCATTCTGCAGGCAAGTTGAATGCTGGTTCTTTCGTTGGGATTCCGACAACTGCTGGATCAGCAAGTCCCCCACTCATCGCAAGATAGTGCCCAATCATCAACTCATAGCGGGCGACTTCTGTACCTCGAATGCGAACAACGTATTCACTTGGTCGCAGTTGAATATCATCTCGAAAGCGAATCATCGGGACTACGATCCCAAGATCAAGTGCAATTTGCCGACGAATCAGCGCCACTCGCTCTAACAGATCGCCGCCTTGTTTCGCGTCTGCAAGCGGGACAATTGCGTAACCAAACTCAAACTCGATCGGTTCAACCTGAATCAATTGATACATACTCTCTGGACTCTTCACCGTTTTAGCGCGCTCAATCTCCGCTTTCTGCTCTGTTTCCTTCACACTTGCCGCGTGCATACGAGACATCCGGTATGCAGAATATGCAAGCACCGCCGCAATCGGTCCCGTGATGAACACCCCGATCGGAGAAAACACACCCAACACAAACAGCACCATCGCCACGATATATAACGTTGACGGAGACGAAAACACTTGCGCCATAATATCGCCACCAAAATCATCACTGCTGGAAGAGCGGGTTACGATTAACCCGGTTGCCGTAGAAAGTAAGAGCGCCGGAATTTGACTCACCAATCCATCCCCTACAGAAAGAACTGTATAAGTGGAGATGGCCGTTTGAAATGGCATAGATTGTTGTGCCATTCCAATGATAAAACCACCTATGATATTGACGGCCACAATAATCATGGAGGCAATCGCATCACCCTTTACAAACTTGCTTGCTCCGTCCATTGCTCCATAAAAATCGGCTTCTTGTTCAATGGCCTTTCTCCGCGCTCGCGCTTGCGCTTCTGTAATCAAACCCGAATTCATATCTGCATCAATACTGATTTGTTTTCCTGGCATTGCATCAAGAGTGAAGCGAGCAGCCACCTCAGCCACTCGCTCTGCGCCTTTAGTAATGACAATAAATTGAATAATGATGAGAATCACAAACACAATAACTCCGACCACTGCATTGCTCCCGATAACAAAACTACCGAATGTTTCAATAACTTGCCCAGCATACCCTTGTGTAAGGATTAAGCGCGTAGATGAAATATTAAGCGCAAGTCGAAACAAGGTGGTGATGAGCAGCAAAGATGGAAAAATCGAAAATTGCAGGGGTTCCTTTGTCGTCATTGCCACAAGTACAATACTCAAGGACGTCGCCAAATTTAAAATGAGCAAAAAACTCAAAAGCACAGGAGAAATAGGAATAACCAGCATGGCGATAATCCCGATCACGACGATAATGGGAAGCAACGTCAACTTTTTCACTCGCTACTAACCTCCTCTGTAACATGACTTGAACTCGTGCGAAAATCTATGAATCTTATAGAGGTTGTTCAAAAAGGGTCGAGAACTCTGCGGCGCAGGGCTTCGGCTTGTGCTGGACATGCGTGCTCATGTACCACCTATCGTACACTCCGCGCGCATGTCCAGACTTCACCAAACCCCTGCTTGCATCTTACCTCAACCCTTTTTGAACAGGCTCTTATAGAACGCGTTGGCGCAAACGATAGACATACGCTAAAACCTCTGCTACTGCACCGAATAACTCTTGCGGTACAAAATCATCTAACTCCGTCAATTGGTACAACCCTCTTGCAAGCGGACGATTTTCCACGATAGGCACACTGTGTCGAGCACCGATTTCGCGAATTTTCAACGCCAACTGATCTATTCCTTTAGCAACAACTTGCGGCGCATGCATAGTTTTTGCATCATAGCGCAGTGCCACCGCGTAATGCGTAGGATTCGTTAAGATCACATCTGCTGTAGGTATTTTTTGTAACATACGACGACGCGCAATCGCTCGCCCACGTTCGCGAATCTTGCGTTTCATTTGCGGATTTCCTTCAACTTGCTTACTTTCATCCTTCACATCTTGCTTCGTCATCTTGAGGTTTTTCGTGAATTGAAATCTCTGAAATAAAAAATCCGCAAAAGCCAAAACGATAAAAGCAGCTCCCACAAACAGGAAAATCACCATGGCACTATTTATAAATAATGCGAGTAACTGCATCGGGTCCGCCCCAACTAACATAAATACTTGCGACGCACTGGCCCTAATTGCAAAGTAAACAGCAATGACAATAACTACAAGTTTTAAAATAGACTTCAACATCTCAACAAATGAACGAGTTGAAAAGAACTTCATAACACCTTTCAAGAAATCAATTCGCGTAAAATCAGGAATCAGCGAACTGGGAACAAACATGGGTCCAACCTGAGCAAAGGCAGTAAATAGACCAAATAAAAGCCCGGTCAGGACGATTGGCAATAAAGCGTATAGAACATGGCCGAAGGCTGCTTTGATATCACCACTGTCAATTCCCCCTTGAGCGGCCTGCAGCGTACCCTGTCCTAAAAGCAAAACCATTGCTTGCCATAAAGTGGCTAACAAGTGACCACCAAAAATCCACAAACTTGCAACAAGTGCCAAAAAACCGACTGCCGCTGTCAAGTCATGACTTGTCGCCACTTGCCCCTTGCGCTTCGCTTCATTTCTTCGACGAGCGGTAGGTTGCTCTGTTTTTTCCGCAAAAAGTTGCAAATTCCACTGCATCACGAAGTGCCCCTCCCTAAAGCAAGTAAAAGGCTGTTAATCTCCTGATCCATAAGAAAGATAAATTCTTTCATTAAACTAACAAGTGCTGGCATCATAACACCAACCATTGCTAATCCGATAAACAACGTGATAGGTAGCCCAATGAAAAATACATTCATTTGCGGAACTGCCCGTGAAGCCACAGCCAAAGCGATATTTGTCAAAAAAATAGCTAACATCACAGGAGCTGCTATTTCAACTCCTATAGTAAACAACGTAATCGTTGCATGAAGGAATACATTTGCGACCGGACCTGAAAAGTGTGCCGCACCAATGGGTACGTACCGATAACTTTGCAATAACGCTAAAATCACATTCGAATCGCCATTCACAGCGAGAAAAAAAAGAGAAAATAAGATGAAAATCAAATTCGCAAGTGGTGTTGACGGTGTAGAAAAACCTGGGTTAACTAGGCTAACCATCGAGAATCCAATCTGTAAATCAAGCAATGCTCCCGCGAACTGCACGGCATAAAAAACAAAATTCGCCACAATCCCTAGAGCAACTCCAACGAATGCCTCTTGCACGAACAGAACGATAATTGTTGGATCGCTTATCGTCACTCCTGTAGCCAAAAGTGTCGTTCTCGGTACACTCAAATCAATGATTACCGACAAATAAACAGACAAGCCGATTCTTATCATGGTAGGAACCTGCAGATTACCAAAAATCGGCGCCGTAAATACAATTCCACTAGAACGAACAAAAATGAGCAGTAAAATGAGTATGGAAGTTGTTTGGATTATCATTTATTGTATATAACGCTGTAAATTACCTAAAATGTTGGAGGTAAAATGAGTCAGCGTCCCCAACATCCACGGCCCCGCTAAAAAAAGAATAACAATGGCAGCTGCTATTTTAGGAACAAACGTCAGTGTTTGCTCTTGAATCTGCGTCGTCGCCTGGAAAATACTAATGATTAACCCAACAAGCATTCCAATCAAAAGGATCGGCCCTGTCAATTCCAATACGATGAATATGACTTCTTGCCCCAAACCCACAACAAAATTACCGTTCATTCATCGTGCCCCCTATCAGTGAAACCCAGCAAGTAACGATTTGACCACTAGGTACCACCCATCCACCATAACGAACAACAGGAGTTTAAATGGCAATGAGATGAGTACAGGGGGAAGCATCATCATTCCCAAAGACATGAGCGTGGTCGCTACAACCAAATCAATAATCAAAAATGGAATGTAAATCATAAAACCGATTTGGAACGCCGTCTCCAATTCACTAATGACAAAAGCAGGAACAAGGGTAGTTAACGGTAAGGTTGTCAGTGATTTTGGTTGCGCCTCATGTCGATATTGCAAAAAAAGTTCTACATCCTGAATACGCGTCTGCTTGGCCATAAATACTTTGAAAGGATACTCCGCTTGCGCAATGGCCGTCGTCTGACTCATGTGACCCGCTAGGTACGGTTGAATTGCATTCTTGTTTACAGCAGAAAACGTTGGCGTCATAACAAACAAGGTCAAAAATAGAGAAAGTCCGATAATAACCTGATTTGGCGGTGTCGTCTGCAGTGCGAGCGCGCTACGCACAAACGATAGGACTACAACGATTCGTGTAAATGCGGTCATCATAATTAAAATGGCAGGTGCAATACTTAGCACCGTCAGCATGACAAGAATTTGCACTGTATTGACCACACCTGTTGGACCTGTGGACGGCGCAACAGATAAAGATAACCCAGGAATCCCAATATTTGTAGCGGCAAATGCAAGCGTAGAATGGACAAATATACTCGCTGTGATTGATGCGAAAAGAATAGACAGCAGGCGTGCCCTCATCGCTTCTTCTCCACAGTAGTATCTGCACCTTGTGACCCTACTGGTTTTTCCTGTTTTAAAGAATTCTCTTCACCCAATACTTCCCGACGTTTACTTTGCAGTGCTTCGAATCGTTCCTTCAAAAATACACTAAAATCAGTTTGACTCCCTTGCGGTTCACCCGTTTTATCCTTATGCAATTTTGCTGTCAACCACGTAAATGCAGGAACCAGAAGTGAGCTTGCTGTATCGTTTCTTTGGTCTCCCTTAGTTAACTTCTGAGCGAGCTCTTCATCATCAAACCGAGCAACAAGTTCTACATGAGTACCAACACCAATTAACAAAACGGTTTTATCATCCACTATCACGGTGTGCAAAGCCTTATTTTGTCCTAATGTCTGAGCTGCGACCACACGCACATATCGATTACTCGAAAGCGTCAATGCCTTCCTACCGAGCAAACGAATCGACACAATCGCTAAAACAATAATAAATAAAAGACTGAGAATAAGTTCAACTGCACTCAGAAATCCATTCATTACAATCCCAACGCTTTTCTGACAGCTTCAAGTACACGCTCTGCTTGAAAAGGCTTGACGACAAAATCTCTTGCTCCTGCCTGGATTGCTTCAATCACCATTCCCTGCTGTCCCATCGCAGAACACATGATGATACGAGCTGCGGGGTCCAGCGCACGAATTTCTTTAACGGCCTGAATTCCATCCTTCTCTGGCATCGTTATATCCATAGTGACAAGATCCGGACGTAACTCTTTGTATTTATCAACTGCCTGTTGTCCATCGGCCGCTTCGCCCAACACAACAAACCCATTACTTGTTAGAATTTCGCGAATCATCATCCGCATAAAAGCGGCATCATCCACGATGAGAATATTTTTCGCCATAGGGAATCTCCTTATCGAATGGTCTCACTCTTATTGCAATCGCTTTATGCGTTCAGCGGCACTCAAAATATCCGTGACACGCACGCCAAAATTCTCGTCAATAACGACTACCTCGCCGCGAGCAATCAACTTATTATTGATTAAAATGTCAACTGGTTCTCCCGCCAGTGCCTCTAACTCAATAATTGATCCTGGAGCAAGATCCAGAATATCGCGAATTAATCGCTTTGTGCGACCAAGTTCTACTGTGAGCCCCAGTGGAATATCTAGAAGTAAATCTAAATTCCGACCTGCATGAGTGGCCGGGGCATCGTCAAATGCTGTAAAAACAGCGCGTTCTACTACCGGTTCGCGCATTGCACCCAAATTCACCCCCGTTTGTGCTGTGTGTGAACCTTTCGAATCATTTACCACGGGTCTTGTAGAACGAGCGGGAGGTGGAGATGCCAATTCGGCAGTCGCTGCGGCTTGATGTGTCACCACAGTTGACTGCATGTGCTCTTCTGTAGTAGCCATCAACATGTGAACAAGCATCTGCGCAAATGATATGGGCAACATTTGCATAATATTGGAATCGATTAAGTTGCCAACTTGCAAATGAAAAGATACTTCCACCAGAATATCTGGCTCTGATGTTTCAAATAAGTGATCAGTTGCCTTTTTAAGATCAACCACTTCAACCATCGGCGGAGAAATGTTCACTGTGCGATGAAACATGGTAGACATCGAAGTAGCGGCAGAACCCATCATTTGATTCATCGCTTCAGCTACTGCGCTAAGATGTAAATCGTTAATTTCATCTGATGGGGCTGTACCATCTCCACCGAGCATAAGATCTGCAATGATTTTCGCGTCATTGACCAGAATCATCAAAATATTACTCCCCAATAGCCCCTCAGTAAATTCCACTCTTGCCGCAACATGAGGAATAGGGAAATCCTGATTTAATTCATCTGGTTTCAGCAGACGCACTTTTGGTGTCGTAATATTAACCTTCTGCCGCAACAACGTGGAAAGTGTTGTTGCGGCAGTGCCAAAAGAAATATTCCCTATCTCTCCAAGCGCATCTCGATCAAACAAAGACAGCAAATCTTCATTCAAAGGATTTTTCGACGCTTGGTTTTCTACATTGCTACCGCCGGCCAATAAAGCATCTATTTCTTCTTGCGAGAGAAAATCACTTGCCACTTTCCATACCTTCTTCCACTACTTGCGTAATCTTTAGCGCGTAACGCCCTCGTGCTTTTCCTGCGAATCCTCTGTACTTAACTTCATCTCCCACACGAACGGCGAGAGGTTCTGAGATCCGTTGATCTAGCGATAAAACATCACCCAATTGGAGATTCATCAAATCATTAACCGGAATCTCCGTCCGTCCTAGCTCTGCCGTCATCATGATAGAAACTCGATCCATATGTTTTGCCAAAAGTTCGGATTGCTCGTGATTTGCGTTTAACCCGTGATGTTGTGATCCTGAGAAAGCAAATCGAGCGCTTAAGCGAGGCATGACAGTCTCTAACACAACATGTGGCATACAAATATTGATTTGTCCATGCACAGAACCAATGGTTACAGATAGAGAGACAACTAGCACAATATCGTTTGGATTGACAATCTGTATAAACTGTGGATTAATCTCCAGACTATCGTAGGTAAGTGACAATTCGGTAATACCTGACCAAGCTGCAGCCATTGTAGGTAGTGAGCGAGAAAACAGCCGCTCCAAAACCATCGTATCGATTTCTGTTAATTTATGGCCGTTTATGCCCCCTCGACCCGTTCCGCCAAACAATCGGTCCAGCAGCGCAAACGATAAATCCGTACCTAATTCTAAGAGGAATTTCCCGCCGAGAGGCTGTACATCTATGACATGAATCACGGTAACTGATGGCACCGAACGCACGAACTCTTCAAACGGCACTTGATCCACAGACGTCACTCCTAGTTGAACCACTGTACGGGTTTGTGCCGACAGATAGTTTGCTAACAGTCGTGAGTAGTGTTCGTAGATACGCGAAATGGTTCGCAAATGCTCTTTGGAAAAACGCATTGCACGTTTGAAATCATAAGCGCGAACACGCATTTGCGCATCATCTCGCTTGATCTCCTCCGCTGACAGTTCGCCGGAAGTGAGTGCGGACAACAAGGCATCAATTTCACCTTGGGATAATACCTCCGGCATAGCCAAACCTCCCTACTTCTTATTGCACGATTAAAGAATCAATATAAACGCCAGTTATCTGTCCAGAAGTCAAGAATGCATTAATGCGTTTTAGAACGAGTGACTTAATCAAATAACGTCCCCCGGACTGCATGATTTGCGTGCCACTTAAGCCGTGTAATACAGCGATCACAGCATCCTCAACTTGTGCGGAGCGGGCAGTCAATTCCGTGGCGACAGCTGCACTTGGCGCCTGCAGGGTAAGCTGAATCTCAATCATTCCGTTATTTTGGAGATTCGTCGTAATCTTTGGCACGGAATCTTGCCAAGATTGAAGTTCTGTTGCAGTAGGCGGCCCTGCTTTTGCTGGCTTTAACAAAAACTCATAGGTTAATGCCCCTCCGATTAAAAGAACACCCACTGCTAAAATCGCGATAAGCGAAACGGATTTACCTCTCATTTCAAATGACCATCCCCCACTTGCGAAGCAGCAACCCCAACTAAACCGATCGTTCTGTAATATTCTGCAATCTGTTGTAAGACCTCAGAAACACTTTCCGCTACGACATATTTATGTCCTGAAACTAATGTAATCACAGTGTCCGGTGTGGCCTCGATTAATTCAATCATCATTGCATTCAGATAGAAGGTTGTCCCATTTACGCGTTTCAAAGTGAGCACACCGTATCACCGCCAAACTCTGAGTTCAAGTGAATCCGTACTCTACAACTAACCAGCCCCGGTTGGCGTAGGCATCTTCGTCCCACTCTGCAAATGATTCTCGTCAAATAAGATTCGACATCGGCAGACAAAATCCTGTCGGTATCGCAAAGATCTTCGGTCTCCTTAACGCGTGATTGATTGAATCGCCGAGAGCGGATATGATGAGCCATTAACTGTAATCATAGGACCATTCGTTGAAGCCTGTACAGAAGTCACTGAACCTGTAACTTGTGAGCCACTTGCATTCGTTACAGAAACTGTAGCTCCAAGCAGTTGCAAGGCACCTGTCATTGTCTCGGAAGTCTGCAGCCCCTGAATTCCAGAGATCAAACTCTGCTCTCCTTGAGCTACATTTGTCATCTGCTCCAAAGACGAAAACTGGGCAAGTTGTGCGATGAACTGCGTATTGCTCTGTGGTGACAAGGGATTCTGATACTTCATTTGAGTCACGAGCAATTGTAAGAAAGCATTTTGTCCCAATTGACTATTCGTTGAAAGTACTTGTGCTGGCGAAGTGCTGGATGATACGCCATTCGTAGTCGTTGAAGTACCCACTGAAGAACTTGGAATCGTACTCATTCTTTAATATTCCCCTCTCTAGGCTTTAGCGGAAAAACCGTTGTGCCGCAGTTCCGTCTCCACTTGTTCAAAGCGGTGCGCCATCGCTGCAGGTGCATCGTATCCTGCGACACGTTGATGTACAGTCGCTGTCGTAGCAGTTTGAGCAAAACCACCATTTTGTTGACCCGAATCAGAGTGTATATCTACGGATACTGAACTGTAACCCTGTAATTGCAATTGATTGAGTAATTCTGTCAACTGACCTTGAATAAGCGATTGCGCCGCCCCAGTAGAAGTGACAAACTGTACTCGCAAACTCCCATTCCTTGATGTCGATAGGCTAAGTTGTAATTCCCCCAAATTGGCTGGCACTAAAGTCATCTCAACGGTTGAACGACCTAAAACTGATCGTTGCGCCATTTGCTTTACAATCCATTGGCTCGCTTCAATCGCTAACTGCTGGGATGAAACCTGTAATTGTGATAATGATGTAGACCCAATCAACGGTTGTCCCGGAACGAAGTTAGTTTGTATAGATGTATTTGTCGGAGATCCGACCTGCAAGGATCCCTTTTTCTGAATGGACGGGATTTGTACTGTCCGTCCATCGGAATTCTCAGTAGCGATCCGCTTTGCAATATACGAATGAATTCGTTTTTTCACTCGTGTCATCATTTGGGCAGATACCCTAGACGATGCAAACATGCCTCGTGTGCCTACTTTCACACCTCGCAAAACTTGGTTCCCCTTAGCCGAGACCCTTGCCCGCTGCGAGATAGAAGTCAATCCAGATCGACTGGAAGCAGCTACTGTGGTCAATGTTTGTGCCGTAGATACAGACAATGGGACGTGTAATTTCGTCTTCGATTTCGACACGAGAGGAGGAAGTTGCGAACCCACTTTCACCTGATTCTTGTTCTGCATGGTGAGTACATTAGTTCCGCGAATTACCACACCCCGCGCGGAGTGCCCCTGGAACTTCCCACTCACCACGACTGCAGGTGACGCGCCATCTTGCTGTCCCTGTGGCAAAGTGGAGACTGAAGACGACATGCCCTTTCCTTCACTTCCAACAGGTGACTTCTTTCCCGTGTGGAGCGTGGGCTGCGAAATAGGTTGTACCCCTGCATTCCACACGGTTGCATTCGCAGTTAATCTCGCTGTGATGACATGCTGCACCTTGCGATCATGTTTATGGGGTGACTGCACGAGAGTCTCGCCACTTTTTTGTTTACTTCGCCCTGTATTTTGACCTGTTTTCTCCAATACGATGGAATGAAAACCGTTTTGCGTTTTGGTAGACACCTTGACATTACCACGAATATTACCTATTGATGCCTTCTTATTCACAGTGATTCCTTGTCCGTTTTGTGTATGCTCATGCAATGATAATTGTGAGACACTGATTGGGCGTTCCACGTGAATTGTTCACCTCCTCTATATGCCAAGAAATACTGCCTCACATCACCTCGTTCCCGTCAGCCTGTAGCACTCTCACGCACCAGCCTGCAATAATTTCGCCGCTTGTTTAGGCGGAATCACAGCGAGAATCGACGCCTGATCTGCCGCACTCATATTTTTCAAAATAAGCACTTGTTGATATGTTGAAAGTTGCATCAAAATTGCAGCTGCTTGTTGAGAGGACATATTTGCATATACCACTGCCTCTTTCGATGCCGAAGTCGCGGCATTTTGCATTTTCTTGAGTTCAACTTGCAACTGCTTGAGGTTAGCCTCAGTACTTGCAAATCGTTGATCAGACTGTGTTAGCTGTTGTTTCATAGTCGCCACTTGACTATCCAACTTTTTAATAATGATTTCCTTTTGCGCCAATTGAACAGATGCCACAGTGGCTGCTGATGATGGGGTGGCTACTGCCTTGCCATGACTATTCAACAGGTGAGAGCCCTCCATTTGGCCAATGCGGGAACCAATGGTTCCAATCACATTGTATCCAAGAATTTGCAAGGCCAAAGCCGCAAAAATAGCGGTAGCTACGATGGGCAAAATCACGTAATAAAAGATCCACGAAATTGATTGCGATCGACGAGTTTGATGATCATTGCCTTTCTCCACAACCTGCTTCCCCTTACTCTTCATAGTCGGCCCCTAGATGTCTACGATTTAATGCTAACTCGTCATTCACGCCAATCTCACGTCGTTCCTTTGCTCGCTGGGCTGAAACAGCCACCTGTTCATCTAATATTTTCCATGTTTCGGATTTTTGATAAGCCACTTTTGTCTGTTCGATCGCATCTCTGAGAGTTAGCTCTAAGTTTCCCATCAACTGCTCTTGATTCGCTAGTTGCTCACCTAAGAACGCTTCATAGAGATGCCACTGAAGTACATCAGAAGCTGTAGATGCAATTTCCCTTTTTGCCGAATCAACCGCCTCAAATGCCGTTCGAGTAGCATCTACTTCTTCTCTCATCATACGTGTACGCGTATAAATGTGCTGCTGCTGTTGTTCCTTTGCCATCAACACGCGAGCATACAGTTGATCCAAACGATATATTTGCTTACGATCCTTCATTCAGTCACCACTCCCTGCGCAATGGCCTGAAGCACTTGCACTGTCGATTGAAAATCAGTGGTTTCATCCCGTCTTTGCCGCAAAAACGTAAGCAAGTGCGGTTCCGTCGCAATAGCAAGATCAGCCGTATGATCAGTTCCCTTTTGATAAGCTCCAATGCGAATCAAATCCTCAACTTCGCGTTTTGCAGCAAGTAAGGACCGCACTTGCATAGCGGCCTGAAGCTGATCTTTCGAAACAAGCTCGCTCATCAAACGACTAACACTTTGCAACGGGTCAAGCGCTGGGAAGTGGCCCTTATTAGCCAATTCGCGACTAAGCACAAAGTGACCATCCAAAATCCCTCGCACCGCATCTGCAATCGGATCTTGCATATCATCGCCATCCACAAGAACAGTATAAATTCCTGTAATGGCGCCCCGCTTTGCACGACCTGCCCGTTCCAACAATTTGGGCAGTAAATTAAACACGGATGGAGTATATCCCCGAGCAGTAGGAGGTTCGCCAACTGCTAACCCCAATTCGCGTTGCGCCATGGCAAACCGCGTAACGGAATCCATCATAAGCGCTACTTGAAGGCCCTGATCGCGAAAATACTCAGCAATTGCCGTAGCGGTAAAGGCGCCTTTCACCCGGACTAGAGCAGGCTGATCAGATGTTGCGACAACAACAACGGAACGTTTACGACCTTCAGGACCAAGATCTCGTTCGATAAACTCCCTAACTTCACGACCTCGTTCCCCGATCAGGCCAATGACGTTCACATCTGCTTCGCTGTTCTTTGCAATCATCCCAAGTAAAGTACTCTTTCCTACTCCGCTGCCTGCAAATAATCCGACACGTTGTCCCTTTCCAACCGTCAACAGTCCATCAATGGCCCGCACACCAGTGCAAAGGGGGGTATCGATAAGTGGACGTGATAAAGGCGATGGAGGAGTGCGGTAAAGCGGCGCCCACTCGTTAGTAGCTAGAGGTTCACGACCATCTATCGGGTTACCAAGTCCATCGACAACTCGACCCAACAATTCAAATCCTACTCGTACCTTCAGAGACTCCCCGGTCGCTCGAACTTCGCTGCCAGGTGACAGACCCTCCACAGAACCTAGTGGCATCAACAGCACATCGTCACGACGAAATCCGACTACTTCACACAAAGATTCGCCACCTGTGTCTGACTTCACAATACAGATGTCACCAATACGAGCCGCAGGTCCCTTCGATTCGATCGTGAGTCCAATAACCTTCTCGATGCGTCCATGCACTCGATGCAATTTGATCTCATCTAGACATTGAAAATAGCGAGTTTCTTGCTCATTCATCGAGATGGTCACTCTCTTCCCACTCCTGTGCGCATTTCAACAATGCTCTCTCAACCTCAGCAAAACGCGTAGACAGGCGACAATCCACACTACCAATTTCCGTCACAATCACGACATCGCCTATTGCCAAGTGGGCATCCGATACGATAATCAGTTCTGCATTGTGCTGTAATGCTCGGTTAAACTGTTCACGCCGCTCAAGCGCCACGTCGAGTTCGGATGGCGACACCCTCACTTCTACTCGCTTTGCTTTATCAACCTCAATAAGCAAATCAGTAAGAAGTCGAGCCGCAACATTGCCATCCGTCTGAATATGTGAGGCTACAACCTTTTTTGCCACCTGAAGGGCAAGAGAGATGATCACTGACTCCGACTCGCGGACTCGCCGCTTATGTTCCTTTTCGGCACGTACTAACACTTCTTCAGCTTGAAGAATCAACTCCGCATAGTGCGCCTTCGCATTTGCCTCACCTATACGAAACCCTTCGTTCTCCCCTGCTTCGTGTGCTTTCTGTCGGATCACTTGATCTTCCTTACGGGCGTCCTCTAACAATTGATGTGCAGCTTCCTGCGTTTTTTCCAGCAATTCACGTCCTTGTTCATTTATCAAGAACAAGTCATGTTGCTTCTTCTGAATCTCTATTTCTAAAGCCTGCAGTTGCGATTCTTTTGCGACGATTTCCTCCTGCGCTACAGACTGATTGACACACGCCTGAGTGGCTGAACTCTCCGCAATGCTCGGTGTAACTACGACAGAAATCATACGAGTTGGCAAATCCTTAGAAAGTAGTCGTAGAATCTTAGACAAGGACGTCATCTCCTCCACCACGACTGATGACGATTTCTCCCATATCTTCAAGCTGGCGAATTTGCGCAACAATGCGCTGTTGTGCATCCTCTACATCTCGCAGACGAACAGGACCTGCAAATTCCATATCCTGCTTAAACGTTTCCACCATGCGCTTCGACATGTTGCGATAGATTGCCTCTTGTACATCTTCACTCGCTGTTCGCAATGCGAGTTGCAAATCAGACTGCTCAACCTCGCGAATGACCCGCTGAATCGCCCGATTGTCAAGAAAGACAATATCTTCAAACACAAACATCCGCTTTTTAATCTCTTCAGCTAACTCTGGATCGCTTTCTTCTAAATGTTCCAAAATACTCTTTTCTGTCGCGCGGTCCACTCCGTTTATAATTTGAACGATCGCATCGAGTCCACCTACGTTCATCGAGTCCGGTGACGCAGTTTGCGCAAGTTTATTTTCCAACACTCGTTCAACGGTAGTCACAACTTCCGGACTCATTGCATCCATCGTCGCGATGCGACGCGCCACTTCTGTCCGCAAAGCAGTTGGTAAAGCACCTAAAATTGTGGATGCTTGCAAAGCGTCTAAATAAGAGAGAACCAGTGCGATCGTCTGCGGATGTTCATTTTGAATAAAGCTCAACACTTGACTTGGATTCGCTTTACGAGCGAACTCAAACGGTCTCACTTGCAAAGACGCAGTCAAACGATCAATAATAGCGATTGCCCGTTCTGAGCCAAGCGCCTTTTGCAAAACCTCCCTGGCATATTCGATCCCACCTTGAGATATGTAATCCTGCGCCACCGCCAACTCGTGAAACTCTTTTAGAATCGAGGAACGTTCTATACTCTCAACACGGCGTAAAGCAGCAATTTCTAAGGTTAAATCTTCGATTTCATCTTCGCGCAAATGGTGATAGACCGTGGAGGCCACCTCAGGTCCGAGTGCAATGAGCAAAATCGCAGCTTTTTGGCGATTAGAAAAATGATCACTTCGCGCCATTGCCCACACCCCTATTCCTCAGACAACCATGTACGCAATAACGAAGCAAATGCGTCTGGTTTCTTAACTGCTAACTCTTGAAGCTGTTTTGACAAAGTGACATCCTCTGGTTCTTGTGGCGGACTGGAGAGTGTTGCAACCGATAAAGAATCAATCGCATCATCCGTTAGGCGTTTGCGATTGCGCGAACGAACAATCATAACCGTGGCTATACCGCCCCCGATCAACAACAGCGCAGCGAGCCCCCCGACTGCAAGTGGTGAATTATAAAAACTCGGCGCCACAGGTGTACTCCCTTGTCCAACAGCAAACGGAATACCGAGCACTGTAACACTGGGAGATATTTTCCCAGTCGCCTGTTGCCCCATAGACGTCAAAACATACGACTGAATACTCTGCGTTAACGGTTTCGTCAATTTAATGGCATTTGCATTAATTAATACACTCACCGTATACCCCTGTAGCTGCATCGGATCATACGTGGTCGCCGTATTTGTATAACTATTATCGTAATTCGTTGTCGACGAACGATTTGCCGAAGAAGACCCAGTCCCAGCTCCTTGCGTCCCGTAAGTCGGGAGATTAGGATTTTGTGTCGCCTGACCCGCAACACCACCTATCGTAGTGCCCCCACCTGTACTTGAAGACGATTGCGCCTGTACTGATAGGGTTGGACCTTGTTTAACGATGTGTTGATGTTGCGTCACCTGATTGAAAGTCACATTGGCATGGACCACAACTTCTACATTTCCCGGTCCCACCAATTTCATCAAGCTTGTTTTTAATTGACCAGCCATTGACTGATCTAGCGCATTGCGCATGTTGAGTTCGGTTGTCAATTGACTAGATGCAGTCATGCCAGAAGAGTTCACACTACCATTTGAGAGATCATTGCCATACTGATCGATGACCGATACTTGATTCGCATTCAGTCCTTGTACGGCATGAGCAACAAGCTGTTGAATGCCAAAGACCTGATTTGGCGCTAGCGCTGCTCCAGCCCCAACTGTGATGACGACGGAGGCTTTGGCTCCCGTATCCACACTGGGATCAAGAAATGTTTGCTGTTGCGGAACTACGATGTTTACTTGCGCGTTTTGGACTCCATTAATCGAATCAATCGATTGGGCAATCCGTTGTTCAAGCACGTCAAGCGTCTGCAGATTCAATTCTTGCGAGGTCATACCAAACAAGTTTCCTTGATTAAAAATCGAAGAATATTGAATTGTACCACTCGCAGGAAGCCCATTCATCGCCATATCGATGCGCACCTTATCCGCATCTGCTGCAGGAACAAGAATGCTGTTGCCTTGTAATTGATAAGGAATTTTCATCTGATCGAGCTTTTGCGTAATCTCGCCTGCGGATTTCGCTCCTAAATTCGAAAAAACAACTTGATAATTAGGATTTAGAAAAATAAACGAGAGAATAATAATAGTCAAGAAAAAAAATATAACAATGAGAAAGAGATTTCGACGTTGCCGCGACTCCAACCCCTGATAGTAATTCTTCACTCGCGCCACCAGGTTTGTTAAAACTTCATTCATCTGCTTATATCCACCTTAGCGCCAGCATTAAATCTGCATATTCATGATTTGGTTATAAGCGGAGATTACCCGATTTCGCACCTGCACTGCCAACTCAACCGACAAATCAGCTTTGGTAGCCGAAGTCATGACAGTTGCGATATTGGTTGCAGATCCACTAGCAAGTCCGATCCCCTGTTGTTCTGCCTGTGTTACTGATTGATTAACCGATTGCAATGCATGCCCAAGCAAAGAGGAAAATCCCCCACCACCTGAAGTACTGGTCGTGGTGGGAGCAGGGTTCATTGCTACATTACCGATACCGCCGATTGCCTGAATCATCTATTACTCCTACTTTCCGAGTGAAATCGATTGTACATCCATCGTTTTTGCTGCATTAAACGCAGTTACATTTGCTTCATACGCGCGCGATGCCGAAATCATATCAACCATCTGCGTTGATATATTCACATTGGGCATCTGGACATAGCCGTTTACCGCATTAGGGCTACTTGGATCATAAACTAATTTAAACGGTGCTGGACTGCCCACAATCGCGGATACCTGAACGCCTTGTCCAACAGTTCCAGTCGCATGATTCAATGCGCTAGTGAAAGACGATCCATTTGCCGCTGGGCTAAAGACTACCTCTTGCGCGCGATAAGGCCCTCCTTGCGGTGTGCGAGTCGTATTCGCATTTGCAATGTTGTTCGCGATCACATCCAACCATGTTCGATTAGCCGTTAATCCCGAACCACTTATCGACATCCCGTCAAACAATCCCACTGCGATCAACTCCCCAAAATGGCTGTTCGAAGCATCGAAAATTGATCATTCACATCCTGTACCAAAGCGCCATACTTCACTTGATTCTGTGCAAGAGCACTCATTTCTGCATCTACATTCACATTGTTTCCATTCGTACTAACTGAAGTTGATGTATCAGTGGAAATCACAGGTGCAACTGTTCCGAGTCTCCCTGTCTGACCGCTGGTAATCCCAAGATCAGCCGGATTATTAGATTCAAGCGGCAATTGTGAACTGACTGCACCTTGTAATCCGCTCTGCCCAAGCTGGCTCTGAAGTAATGACTCAAAATGAACCTGTTCACGTTTATATCCGGGTGTATTTACATTAGCAATATTATTCGCATAGACTTGTTGGCGTAATAAACTGGCATTTAGAGCAGATTGCATAGCATTCATATAAACAGAATCAAGTAAAGCCACTAGATCCCCACCCCCATTAACAAAACTTCACTTATAACTACTTCATTCGCCATAAATCGCGGAAATCCTGCAATTAACTCGACCAAATTCGACAAAGAGGGGTCGATTTTCTGCGCTGCTTCCAATCATTTTACAAAAAATAGCCTTCTCCAAAAAATCAGAGAAGGCGACTATCACCATTTCGCAAGTTTCTAAATGATTATCTTATATCGTGTGACGACACACCCAGTATGACCAGATCCCTATCCCACGTCAATTGTACTCTCATAAACGGCGAATAGCCTAACGATTGCGAACTTTATCCAATTGAGGCAAAAGCTTATCATTGAGAATACGAATATAGGTACCCTTCATTCCAAGTGAGCGGGACTCAATCACGCCAGCACTTTCCAATTTCCGCAGAGCATTCACAATTACTGAACGCGTAATGCCTACTCGATCAGCAACTTTACTCGCAACGAGTAGTCCTTCGCGACCATCCAATTCCTCGAAAATATGTTCAATCGCCTCTAATTCACTAAAGGACAAAGAATCAACCGCCATTTGGACAACAGCGCGCGATCTTGTTTCCTCTTCCATTTCATGCGCACGTGACCGTAAGATTTCCATGCCAACAACCGTTGCCCCATACTCACCAAGTAACAGATCCTCATCCGTAAATTCAGAGTTAAAACGCGCTAAAATTAGTGTGCCTAAACGCTCACCGCCACCAATAACCGGTACAATCGTGGCATATTTCTTGGAGAACATTTGTGTAATCGCCTCTGGAAACACACAAAAAGGGTCTTCATCATCAATGTTTGCTGCAGTCACATCATGACGCAACAACTGCGTATGATAATCCCTAGGAAATACCCGCTGTGAGAGTACTTCCTCATTCGTCACAGACTTCTCAAACTCATGCACAATCGCATAACCTAAGATTTTACCGGAACGCGAAACCACAAATACATTCGCTGCAATAACTTCCCTCATCACTTCTGCCATTTCTACGAAATCTACAAATTGTCCAGCGCGCTGCAATAATCGATTAATTCTCCTCGTTTTCGCTAACAAATCCACTAGATATTCCTCCTGTTTATAAAATGTATTGACTCAGATCGCGATTCTGCGCAATCTCACCGAGCTTCTCATGGACATACTCTGGTGTAATAACCACTTCTGTCACGCCAATATCGGGAGCTACAAATAATAATTCACCAAGAACTCGCTCAACCAAAGTGTGTAGTCGACGCGCTCCGATGTTCTCGGTCGTCGCATTCACTTCAGTAGCAAATTCAGCAATCGTTCGAACGGCTGTTGAGGTAAACGTCACGTTAACATCCTCTGTCCCTAAGAGTGCTGTATATTGCGTCAAAAGTGCGTGCTCCGGTTCCGTTAAGATTCGTTCAAAATCATCTGCAGTTAGGCTATCCAACTCCACCCGAATGGGAAATCTCCCTTGTAACTCAGGAATCAAATCAGAAGGTTTCGCCATGTGAAATGCTCCAGCCGCAATAAATAACACATAATCTGTTTTGACTGGCCCATGTTTTGTCATGATGGTAGAACCCTCAACGATCGGTAAAATGTCTCTTTGTACACCTTCGCGCGAGACATTTCCACCCTCAGCTCCCGATCTAACAGCGATTTTATCAAACTCATCGATAAAAATAATGCCGCTCTCCTCAGCTCGGCGTATGGCCTCACTCACAACATCATCCATATCAATCAGCTTTTGTGCCTCTTCTTGCTCCAGCAATTTACGAGCCTCACGAACAGTCACTTTGCGCAATTTTTTGCGTCTTGGCATAAAACTACCGAGCATATCCTGCAAATTGCCCAAATTCTCACCGGTCATACCAGGAACCATATCAAATGATGGAGTTGACTGACTTTCAACCTCAATCTCAACCATTCGCGTTTCTAAGCGTCCAGCCATTAGATCAGCAAGTAACGCTTCACGCTGCCGCACAATATCATCCGATACCCGCGATCGCTTCCCTTGATTGCCCGAATAGAGCACTTCAAGCGGATTACGAAAATGATTAGCCTCTGAATCAGGAACCAATGCCTCCAAAAGGCGTTCATTGACTTGCTCATTTGCATTACCCAAAACATCTTGCATACGTTCGCTCTTCACCATACGGATCGACGTTTCCACCAAATCGCGTACCATCGAATCTACATCACGTCCAACATACCCAACTTCGGTGTACTTAGTGGCCTCGACCTTAACAAATGGTGCGCCAGTTAATTTCGCGATTCGTCTCGCAATCTCAGTCTTTCCAACTCCTGTAGGACCAATCATCAGAATATTTTTTGGAGTTACTTCGTTGCGCAAATCCTCTGGCAAGCGAGCGCGGCGAAAACGATTGCGCAACGCAATCGCAACAGATTTTTTTGCTTCCTTTTGTCCCACAACATACTTATCTAATTCAGCAACAATTTGAGTCGGAGTTAAATTTTGCATCAACAACCCCCGTCCCTAGATCTCTTCGACAACAATCTGGTCATTGGTATACACACAGATCTCACCCGCGATTTCAAGAGCACAACGCGCCACCTCACTTGATCCCAGTGCAGAATAGCGCGCTAAAGCACGCCCTGCAGCCAGTGCATATGCACCACCTGAGCCAATGGCGCAAATCCCGTCATCAGGCTCAATTACTTCACCAGTTCCGGAAATAAGTAATAAGTGTTCTTTTGACAACGCGATCAGCATCGCTTCAAGTTTACTGAGCATGCGATCCGTTCGCCACATTTTTGCCAATTCTACCGCAGCACGTGGAACGTTGCCGTGATACTCTTCGAGCTTCTTCTCAAAGTGTTCCGACAATGTAAACGCATCTGCAACACTACCTGCAAATCCAACTACTACTTGGTTGCGATACAATCGGCGCACTTTCTTCGCCGATTTCTTCATGATCATAGTATTTCCAAAAGTTACCTGACCATCTCCCGCCATGGCGCCACCATTCTCAGTTTTGATCGCGAAAATTGTCGTGGCATGAAAATCACCCATTACTTGAATTTCTCCTTTCGCTTCAAGCGCGCGGATGAGATAACTCGTATACTCGCATCAAGTGCTCTTTAGCAGTGTGTGTGTAAATTTGCGTAGACGAGAGACTTTGATGACCCAAAAGTTCCTGCACCACTCGCAAATCAGCACCCCCCTCTAGCAAATGCGTGGCGAATGTATGGCGAAAAGTATGTGGTGTAATGTTTTTAACCAACGCTAGCTGCTCGACATAGCGATCTACCACTCTACGAACTGAGCGATCGCTCAGTCGCGTTCCTCGATGATTGACAAAAAGCGCAAGTTCATCCATCCGGGCTAACTTTGGCCTTGCGTCCTGCAAATAAGTGCGAAGTGCCCGTTTGGCTCCTGATCCAAAAAGGACAATCCGTTCGCGATTTCCCTTTCCAATAACAGAAACAAGCCCACTATCTATGCGCAAATCGGACACATTTAGCGCAACACACTCCGCAACCCGTACGCCTGACGCATACAAAAATTCAAGAATCGCTCGGTCTCGAACACCTAATGGCTGTGTACAATCCGGTGCGTTAAGCAATTCAAAAATCTCATCGACATAGAGAAACGAAGGCAACCGTCTCTCTAATCGAGGAGAGCGAATTGCTTCCACCGGTGACACTTGAAGACCTTTCACAACTCGTAAAAAACGATAGAATGAGCGCATTGCACTCATTTGTCGAGCGATTGACCGCTTGCTAAGTTCCCGCTCAAACAACTTAGTCAAATACTGACGAATCATGATCGGCGTTACTTGTACAGGTGAATGCGCGCTCCAAAGAGCAAATGCTAACACATCATGGATGTACGCAGATACAGTGTGTACAGAGAGATTGCGTTCAGCTTCAAGATGCAATGAAAAGGCATCCAGCACTTCTTCCCATTCTTCGCTAAGTTGCGCCCCCGCATCGGACATTCAGTCAAATCTCGCTCCTCTGTTCGCATATCGCATCTCAAAGTCAGCAAACGTATCGTACCACGCAAACAGTTGTGGCTGCAAGCTAAACAGATGTGATCTGCATAAAATTCTGAATTATCTCAAGCGCTTTTGTCACAATTTTTTCGTTTTTTTCTTTTTTACTGTGAAATTTATCTTCTGGTAACGGCATCAATCCAAACGTTGCATTCATAGGTTGAAAACTATACGGTTCCGCATGAGTAATATAGTAAGCTAAACTGCCAATGGCAGTTGCGCGAGGAGGAACCAATGCGGCTTTCCCGTGAGCCATGCGCCCCGCATTAATCCCTGCAATCAACCCAGACGCCGCAGATTCAACATAACCTTCAACCCCAGTCATTTGCCCCGCAAAAAAGAGCGTATCCTGCTCCAAAGTCTGGTAGGTCGGTCGTAAAATCTCTGGTGACTTGAGAAAAGTATTCCTATGAATCACACCATAACGCGCAAATTGAGCCTGCTGAAGCCCCGGAATCTTGCGAAACACACGCGTTTGTTCTCCCCACTTAAGATGCGTCTGAAATCCCACCATATTAAATAATGTGGCTGCTGCATTATCTTGCCTAAGCTGCACCACAGCAAACGGCTGGCGGCCCGTGCGGGGGTCAATGAGACCCACCGGTTTTAGCGGCCCAAACTGCATCGTTTGACGACCCCGTTTCGCCATCACCTCGATAGGCATGCAACCTTCAAAATACACTTCTTTTTCAAACTCTTTTAAAACTGTTGTTTCTGCTCCAATTAGCGCCTCGTAAAAATCAGTGAATTGTTCCTCTGTCAACGGACAATTAAGATAAGCAGGATCTCCCTTGTCGTATCGCGACGCCTTAAAAGCAATGGTTTCATCAATACTCTCCCGCTCAATGATCGGAGCTGCCGCATCATAGAAATAGAGCGAACTGCGCCCCGTAAAAGAAAGAATCGCATCACTTAAACGCTCAGAAGTCAGGGGACCTGTTGCAACCACCACCAATCCATCTGGTAATTGTGTAACTTCCTCCCGCTTCACAGTAATACGCGGATGTTCCACCAACGTCTGCGTAATAAAACGCGAAAACACTTCTCGGTCGACAGCTAGCGCTCCTCCTGCAGGGACAGCATGAAGATCTGCTGCACGAATAATCAAAGAGTCGAGCTGTCGCATTTCCTCTTTGAGTAAGCCAATAGCATTCATTAAACTAGCTGCCCGCAAGCTGTTGGAACAAACAAGTTCAGCAAAATCTGAACCACGATGTGCGGGAGTAGATTTAGTTCCTCGCATCTCGTACAGCGTAACGTCAATATCCTGTCGTGCAATCTGCCACGCTGCCTCAGAGCCGGCAAGTCCAGCGCCAATCACCGTGACTCGATCAGGTCTTTGCATCTCGTTCACCCCATCAACTTCACACCATCATCTAAAATTCAGTGCGCTTCTTGTGCAATTTCTTCATAATGACAATCTGCATTCGAGCACGCGATGACCTCTTTCGCAGATTTACCTTTACGTTTTTTAACAAGTGGTTCCCCACAAAATTTACACGGTTCCCCTGTCGGTTTATCCCATAGAACGTAATTACACTCCGGATATCCACTGCACCCATAAAATACCTTGCGCTTTTTGCCTCTGCGTTCAACCAATGGTTTACTACAGCGCGGACAATTCACGCCCACTTCTTTAACAATTGGTTTCGCATTACGACAGTCAGGAAATCCTGGACAAGCAAGAAATTTACCAAATCGACCATGTTTGTATACCATTTGTCGACCGCATTTCTCGCAATACTCATCTGCAAACTCATCCTCTAATTGCACATGTTCCATGCTTTTTTCCGCGACTTCAAGATATCCTTCTAATCCACTGTAAAATTGATCTAACATTTGTACATAATTACTGTCTCCATCCTCAACCTGATCCAATTGCTGTTCAAGTTGAGCAGTGAAATCGGCATCCACAATTGTGGGGAAAAATTCAAGTAATAGATCAACGACAATTTCACCAAGTTCAGTCGGCAAAAATTTCTTTTCTTCAATTAATACATAGCCACGCTTTTGAATCGTATCTACTGTAGGTGCATACGTACTAGGACGTCCTATCCCCAATTCTTCCATCGCTTTAATCAAGCGCGCCTCTGAATAACGCGGTGGTGGTTGCGTAAAATGCTGATCTGGTTTCAGGTCTGGACGCGGACTTAGCACTTGATTTGCGGTGAGTTCTGGCAAAAAACCCTGTTCATCCTGCTGGTCATCCGTTGATTCAGTGTATACTTTCATAAATCCATGAAATTTTACTTTGGAACCTGTAGCGCGAAAAATCGCGTCACGCGCTGCTATATCTACACTAAGCGTGTCTAACACTGCAGAAGCCATCTGGCTTGCCACAAAACGATCATAGATCAAGCGATACAGCCGAAGCTGATCACGCGATAATATCTCCTTTAACGAATCAGGATGACGATTCACTGAAGTAGGCCTGATCGCTTCATGCGCATCTTGTGCATTTTTCTTTACATTATATTCACGTGGTCTTTCTGGAACAAACGCCTTCCCATAGGTATTACTGATGTAATCCCTTACTTCACTAATGGCTGTCTCTGAAATGCGAGTTGAGTCTGTCCGCATATACGTTATTAACCCGACCGCCCCTTCCCCTGGCAATTCTACTCCTTCGTACAATTGTTGAGCCACGGACATCGTTTTTTGCGAACGAAAGGACAACTTGCGGGCCGCCTCTTGTTGTAGACTGCTCGTGATAAAAGGAGCAGACGGATTCCTTTTGCGTTCACTAGCCTTGACAGATCTTACGACAAACTCAGAATCGCCAATACGAATCAACAGGTCTGCAACGTCTTGTTCACTATGCAACTCTGTCTTGTTTTTCCCATACCCGTGAAACTGTGCCTTAAACGCTTCTCCATTACTTTGACACAGTGCAGTCACTGTCCAATATTCTTCTGGTACAAAAGATCTAATTTCACGTTCTCGGTCTACAATAAGACGCACTGCCACAGACTGTACGCGCCCAGCAGACAATCCGCGTTTCACTTTTTTCCATAGCAATGGACTAATCCGATAGCCTACTAAGCGATCGAGAATACGTCGCGCTTGTTGAGCGTGAACCAAATCCATATTTACCTTACGCGGATGTTTAAATGCTTCCTTTACAGCCTGTTTGGTAATTTCGTTAAAAACCACGCGACATGGTTTGTTTGGATCGATTTCAAGACTTTGCGCTAAGTGCCAAGCAATAGCTTCTCCTTCGCGATCAGGGTCAGCCGCAAGAAAGACTCCTTTAACTTTCTTGCTAGAATCACGTAATTGTTTTAATACATCGCCTTTTCCGCGGATGGTAATATACTTTGGTTCGAACTGGTGCGTTACATCGACCCCAAGTTGGCTTTTTGGCAAATCACGTACATGTCCCATAGATGCTTTCACTACGTATCGAGCCCCAAGATACTTTCCAATGGTCTTGGCCTTTGCTGGCGACTCGACGATGACGAGATAGTCTGCCATCGTTCTCCTCCTCGCCTCCATAAGTTCACCACATCTTATCACTGTCCTCTAAGAGTATGCAAATCCTTTGAAAAAAGTGGCTGGTAATGATTGAACTTTATCATTGGAGTTACGACACGATGTCATCGTTTGGTACCATCTGATAGGTGCCGTCCATGGATCGACGAATCATTTGACTAATTTCCAGAAAAATGATTGCAGTATCAATCTCACTCACAGAAAAAACTTCTTCCCGAGCAGCCATCAACTCTTCTCTTGACATTGAACGCGCCATCAACTCTTGAAGAATCCATTGTTTGATCACCCCGTCCACTAGCCCAAATTCATCCTCTGTAGATTCGCTCCGCTTTGGCGCCTCTCTTTCCAAAATAGGTATGAGGTTCAACGTATGTAAAATGGCAGCCGGATGAAGCAACGGTACCGCCCCACTCGCAATCAATTCATTAGTTCCAGAGGATGCCAAACTATATACTGAACCAGGTACTGCATACACATCTCGATTCTGCTCTAATGCGTAGGATGCCGTGATGAGGGCCCCACTTCGCGCTCCTGCCTCAACAATAATGACGCCTTTTGACATTCCACTAATGATGCGGTTACGTTGCGGGAAACGATATCTTTCTGGTTTTGTCCATGGTAAAAATTCACTCAGTATCACACCGCCTGACTCAATAATTTGTTCAGCCAGTCGCGTGTTTTGCGGTGGATAAATATGATCAATTCCCGAACCCAAAACCGCATACGTACACCCCCGTCCAGCAATTGCCCCTTTATGTGCAGCCTCATCTATTCCAAGTGCTAAACCGGATACCACGCAACAATCCCCATTAGCAAGCATCTGGGCACTTTCAAAAGCGACTTTTTTCCCATAACTCGTGCATTTACGTGTGCCAACGATGGCTACACTTCGCTGTAGGTGACTCAGCGGCCCCTTATAAAACAACATTGGCGGAGGAATAGCAATCTCACGTAAAAGCGCAGGATAGTAGGGGTCATCCTCAAGGACAAACTGGTATTTATCCATGATCCGAGTCATTTCACGTTTATAAGACGCGTTTTTTAAAGCAGTGTACAAGCTCTCTGCTTGCGCCATGTTCAAACCACACGACAGCCAATCGTGCACACCATACTGTTTTGCCGCCTCATAAGTAGAAACCTTCCCATAGAGTTGACGCGCCTTCTTCACCCCAATACCATGTACACTAAGGAGAGAAAGCCAATATAACAGTTGAACTTCCCTCATTGCTTTCACCCTAACCACTATCATAATGAGCATAGTGTCTCATACCACTCAAAAGACGCACAACTTCCTTAGAAGAATTCCATTCTAATTAGAATAAAATACAAGCTGACTTCAAAGAATCTGAAGTCAGCTTGTCACTCACGAGATTGTAGCCACTAGGATCGGCATTTTTCCAACAAATTGCGTTCCTCTAACATTTTCACGAGAGTAGAACCCATTTCCGAAGGAGTATTTGCCACGTGAATACCTGCAGCTTGCATGGCTACAACTTTCTCGTCAGCAGTCCCTTTGCCACCAGAAATGATTGCCCCCGCATGTCCCATCCGCTTACCTGCTGGTGCACTTCGACCAGCAATAAAACCAGCCACTGGTTTTTTCATGTGTTCCTTAATATAACTTGCAGCCTCTTCTTCAGCAGTTCCCCCAATTTCACCGATCATGATCACTGCTTCTGTTTCTGGATCTTCATTGAACATCCTCAAGACATCCACAAAGTTAGTCCCATTTACCGGGTCTCCGCCGATACCGACTGCCGTCGATTGCCCCACACCTTGAACAGTCAACTGGTATACTGCTTCATAGGTTAGCGTTCCGCTCCGGCTTACCACACCAACATGCCCGCGTTTATGAATATATCCAGGCATAATACCAATCTTACACTCTTCTGGAGTGATCACTCCAGGACAGTTAGGTCCGATTAAACGCGTGCCTTTTCCTTCAAGATAACGTTTCACTGTTACCATATCAAGAATCGGAATTCCCTCTGTGATACAGATCACCAATTCTATTCCCGCATCTGCAGCTTCTAAGATAGCATCAGCAGCGAATGCCGGTGGCACATAAATAACAGATGCATTTGCACCAGTCCCCTTCACAGCTGCCTCCACAGTATCGAAAACGGGAACTCCCTCAACGGTCGTTCCACCCTTACCTGGGGTTACACCGCCCACCATTTTTGTTCCATATTCGATAGCCTGTTTCGTGTGAAATAATCCTGTAGCACCCGTAATTCCCTGGGTAATGACGCGCGTATTTTTGTTCACCAAAATACTCATGGGAAACTCCTCCTACTTCACGAGCTCGACAATTTTTTGTGCTGCCTCTGCTAGGGAATCTGCGCCGACAATGGGTAATCCGGATTTATCCAAGATTTCTTTGCCGAGTTGCACGTTGGTTCCTTCTAGGCGAACAACTAACGGACGATCAATGCCAACTTGTCGCGCTGCTGCAACAACCGCGTTGGCAATTACGTCACATTTCATAATGCCACCGAAAATATTTACAAGGATGCCTTTCACACCTGAGTCTGAAAGGATGATTTTAAATGCCTCCATCACCTTTTGTTCCGAGGCACCTCCACCAACATCAAGAAAGTTTGCCGGTTCACCGCCAAAGTATTTAATTGTATCCATAGTTGCCATCGCGAGACCGGCTCCATTTACCATGCACCCGATATTGCCTTGCAAACCGATATAGCTTAAATCAAATTTGGACGCTTCCACTTCACGCGGATCTTCCTCTTCAAAATCACGAAACTCCATAACGTCTTTATGGCGAAATAGTGCATTATCATCAAAATTCAGCTTTGCATCTAGCGCAAGTACATTCCCATCACCCGTCACAACAAGTGGATTGATCTCAGCAATCGAGCAGTCATTATCCACAAACGCACGGTATAGCGCCACCATAAACGTTGCCGTTTTGTTAATCAATTCGGTAGGAATATGTATGGCATAAGCCAGTCTGCGCGCTTGATACGGGCGTAAACCAACTGACGGATCCACTTCCTCGCGAAAAATTTTTTCGGGACTGTTAGCTGCAACTTCTTCGATCTCCATGCCGCCCTCTTCAGACGCCATCATCACAACACGCCCAGTTGCACGATCGACAACCACTCCAACATAGTATTCCTTTTTAATATCGCTCAACGATTCAACGAGTAAGCGACGTACTTCCTTACCTTCAGGGCCCGTCTGATGAGTGACCAATGTCTTGCCAAGTAACTCTTTGGCATACTGGCTCACTTCATCGAGAGATTTGGCAAGCTTAACGCCACCTGCTTTACCACGCCCACCTGCATGAATTTGCGCCTTTACCACAGCACGTCCACCAAATCGCTCAGCGACTTGCACTGCTTCGTCCGGAGTAAATGCTACCGCTCCGTCTGGGACTGCCACGCCATATTTGCGTAAAAGCGTTTTGGCTTGATATTCATGAATATTCACAATGCTTCCTCCCAACCCATTTCGGATTCTTTGGCACTGTTTCGACCGCAGAAATCCAGGTCCATTCGCACAACTTAAAAGATAGACTACTAAGTAACGGAATTCAACTCGATTTTCATAGAATAAGACTGAGTTTTAACATACGGAACAAATTGTTATTCTTAAATTGTATTTTCCGTATGGAGACTCAGCTTTTTAAGGAGAAATGTGTAAAATACAAACATCAAAAAGAGGGTTCCTCCTGTCGTCAAGAATGCCCAATTGTAAAATTTACCCGTAAGAAACTCACCCCCAAGCCACACAGAGAAAATCATTCCCACGCCACGCATCAGTCCTCTATAGGATTGCATAATCGCCCGTTCCGCATCCATGACAACCCCAAGCGCCAGACTGTCAATTATTGGTGCGTATATCATATTTACAAGAGACCGCAACATTAACAGTGTCACAAATGGAATGAGACTGGCATTTAATGCAATGCCTATGTTCATTACAAATGCACTAAAGAGCAAAGGCCCTAGAACCTGGTGTACTGTGTAGCGATTGAGTACAAACGGGGTTAAAAACGAACCCACAAAAAGTGCAAACTCATTCATTGCAATAATCAATCCAATGCCTGTAACTGAAGGTCTGAACTGTCCTGCTAAAATTAAATTCAAGTAGGGCATAGCAAACCCATACGACAAACCAGATAAAAAGGCAAATGTGCTATACAAAACAACAGGTCGTGAAGGACGCAAAAACCCCTTTCGCACCGCATGTGCACCCAGTGATTGACCCACATCACTTAGTTTGCGCCTTCCAAACGGTGCAATACAAAAAATAAATCCGCCCAACAAAAGAGTGGATTCAAATTGTGTGTGCATTCGCGGGAGCCATTGAGGTAACCATCCTCCTAATATGCTCCCAATTCCAATCATCAACATGAAATTAGCAAAAATAACCGATATGGCAAAATCTCGATCTTCATCCGATACGTAGGACGCAACCACAGCAAATTCACTTGCCCCAACCATCGCTTGACCAACAGAAAAAATAAGTTGAGACAGGCTAATCAAAATGAAGTTCACAAAAAGAGGCTGCAAAACAGCTCCGACAGCTAAGAGTGTCGTCCCAATTACAAGAATTCGCTTGCGACCATAACGATCTGCAAAACCTCCCATCAAAACAGATAATGCGGTCGTAGCCAGCGGATTAATCGACGTAATCCAAGCAATAGCACCAGAATGATATCCAAGCGCAATTAAGTGTAAATTGAACAAAACGCCAATGATCCCCATTGACAATCCGTAGATGCCATCTGTCCAAAGAAACCGAAGCATGTCTGGTGACATGTTTTTAACCCTACTCCAATAGTTTACGATATACAATAAAATCATCCATTCACAATTAAATAGATAAAATAAACTCGTTCGTTATATGCTATATATAATTACAAATAATTTATCTAATTCCGCAAAATAACTATCTAATTTTTTTGTTTTTTTATTACCAGCACATTGTAATTCACACGATCACTGTTATAATACAAAAAAGGGGAGGGGAAATGGTATGGATTTCTGTTGCGGCACTACAATGACATTACGCTTGGCATCACTCACTACTGATGGGGGCGCGCAGATCGCCGACGTTCCCTTCCTGTACTGTCACACTTGCGGACATACAGTCATAGCCCCTGAGGTGGAACTTGACGTCACTATGTACAGTCATTATTGCGATACTGATGGCTTAAAACAGGGCACTTTCAAGGATGTGGTTGATCAGGATAAACTATCGGCCATTACGGAACAATACTCGGTCTTTGAAGGTCCTCCCCATCCCATCGTAACAGAAGAACAGATCGATCACATGCTTGATGTCTGGAATTTCGCCAAACAAATCAATGACGAAGAGTGGATTACGGAAATTCGCACAACTTTATTGCGCCTTCACAAAGTACGACTAGACAGCCAATTATTACAACCACAATCCTAAACGTCATGGCAACTTTGATATTCAACTAGTACACTCACTACAAAGCACAGAAGTTGTCCGCCTTATGATGACTCGCGCATATGCGGTCTGGTGTTCTAGTACAATGATAGATAGCCAAGTTAACCAGAATCCCTAGCGCAGGTTCGCGATCGCACGCGTTCAATCTGCGCTTTTTATTCTGAGATGACGGGGTGTTAGCGGTGTATGCTGTAACACATGGCATTGCTCTATACGGTATTGAAGGTCTTATGATCGGCGTGGAGGCTGATGTGCAAAGTGGATTACCAGGCTTTGAGATGGTAGGTCTGCCCGCCTCTTCGATTCGCGAGGCAAAAGAAAGAGTCCGGTCTGCTCTCATCAACAGTGGTTTTAATTGGCCACGCGGTCGCATTACCGTGAGTCTCTCACCTGCAGATTGGCGCAAAGAAGGAAGTGGTCTCGATCTGCCAATCGCCATTGCCATATTGATTGCTTCGGAGCAACTTCCCCCCATCCCGCATCACACCGTGTTACTTGGTGAACTAGCGCTCGATGGGACTCTACGCGAATTCAGAGGACTCTATGCATCTGTAAAATGCGCCGTCGAGCTTGGAGCAAACGACCTGATCCTTCCCGTGACAAATGAATTCGATTTAACGCTCGGATCCAATTCGTCTCGCATGATCGCATTGCGTACTCTCTTTGAATCCGTCCAGGCATTGCGTGGTCATTTTATTACAAAAAAAACAGATGCACCATCTCTGTTTTTTCACGTTGCGCTCGTTGCAAAACAGAACCCTTCCTCAAACACACAAGCAGAAAACCACATCCGTGATTTCCGTGACATCGTAGGACAAGTGCTTGCGAAACGAGCTATGTTCATTAGCGCCATAGGAAATCACCATATGCTATTCTATGGCCCGCCGGGTTCTGGAAAAAGCATGTTGGCTGAACGTCTTCCATCTATTTTACCAAATATATCGCCGAGTGAATTTGCAGAACTCAAACATATTTACAGCATTGCTGGCTTACCGATGACTGAGGACACACAACGCCCATTTCGCTCACCGCATCATTCAATTACTGTGCAGGGACTATTAGGTGGAGGAGTACACCCAAAACCAGGTGAAATTACTCTCGCCCATCACGGTGTTTTATTTTTAGATGAGTTCCCTGAATTTACTCGACAAGCACTAGGAGTCCGTCCGATGGATTATCGGGGCGGGACTCCTTTCCATCCTGTTTGTTCCAATTTCTAGTCTTTGTTCTGTTTATTCTAGGCTTTCAATATTTTTTTGCATAATTATCCATCGATCTC
>JAKACV010000027.1 GCA_021821085.1 Bacillota bacterium
TCATGCCCTCTCCTCCTGTTCCGCATAGCGTCCCAACTACAGCGTACAGGAATGGGATGTCGAGGTGGTCAACTTTTCGGTTATCAAGGTACGCTTATCCGGTCAACTTTTATATTAGCGAACACAGGTTTCAAGGAAATGAAAAAATTGGGCGATTCGAAGAAGAGGTCTATTCCCTAATTTATTCAGGAGGATTCCTACGATAACGGGTTCTGGTGCAAAGATGATGAGTAGCATAGACTGATCCATTTATCGTGTTTGGGGTTATGCAGATAAACCAAACAGATGATTGATGAATTCCACGACAGAAGGGACAGGTAAGTTCTGTAACTTCACCTGTCCTTTCCTGAGCATGTGCATGGCCTCAATTCCCATAAGCGTTCTATCAGCAGTTTGAAACGATTTGAACCCCAGCATCGGGTTTGTAATCTTTTTGATGAATCGATGGTCTTGTTCAACTATATTATTCAGGTATTTCGTTTGTCGGATTAAGGTTTCTCGTGGTATCTCCGTTTCGTCCTTTAATTGCTGTAGTGCCGGAGGATACGCAGGATTTTTATCAACAGTGATGACTCGCGGTGACTGATTGTGTGGGGAAGATAACGCCTTTTTAAAGAATCGCTTCGCAGCGAGGATATCTCGATTCTCAGACAGCATGAATTCAATGGTTTGACCTTGGGAATCCACCGCTCTGTAAAGATATTTCCATTGTCCCTTGACTTTAATGTAGGTCTCGTCAACTCTGTAGGAATCGGTGGTCGGCTTCAAATAACGGCGTATTCGCCTGTCTAATTCAGGACCATATTGATGAACCCAGCGCATGATTGTGGCATGAGAAACCTGAACGCCTCTTTCCTTTAGCAGTTCGACGATGTCCCGGTAACTCAAGCTGTATCGCAAATACCACCGAACAGCCATCAGAATAATGTGAGCTTCGAAGTGCTTCCATTTAAACGCATTCATAACATGCCAGCCTCTTCCCAGAGAGTTATTCGATAATATTAGCACCCATGGGTTTTTTTGCACCAGATCCCTTTATCGTTTGGGTCGGAAAACGAATCCAAGACCACCTGATTTGCAAATGATTTGCAAGGAAAAAACAAACACCGGGAAAACCCTTGTACAATAAGGGTTTTCCCGGTGTTTGTTAAATGCTATCTTACATCATGTCCATGCCGCCCATGCCGCCCATACCGCCGCCTGGCATAGAAGCCTTTTCCTTCTCTGGCTTATCAGCGACAACCGCTTCAGTAGTCAGGAACATCGCTGCGACAGACGCTGCATTTTGCAATGCAGAACGAGTTACTTTCGCTGCATCAACAATCCCTACACTAAACATGTCAACCCACTCGCCAGTTGCTGCATTAAATCCCGTTCCAACAGCTTCCTTTTTCAGGCGCTCCACAATGATCGCACCTTCGAGTCCAGCATTATCTGCAATTTGACGCACTGGTGCTTCAAGTGCACGACGTACAATGTTGACACCTGTTAATTCATCACCGGTTGCTTTCAGTTCATCAAGAGCTCTAATGGCGTTCACAAGTGCCGTACCACCACCTGCTACAAGACCTTCTTCAACGGCTGCGCGAGTGGTATTCAAAGCATCTTCAATGCGCAATTTCTTTTCTTTAAGTTCCGTTTCTGTTGCCGCACCAACTTTAATAACTGCTACGCCACCCGCCAACTTCGCGAGACGCTCTTGCAATTTTTCACGATCAAAGTCAGAAGTTGTTTCTTCCAGTTGAACGCGGATTTGATTGACACGAGCATTAATATCTGTCCGATTTCCGGCTCCATCGACGATGATCGTATTTTCTTTCGATACACGAACTTGACGTGCACGACCGAGTTGATCAATCGCTGTGCTTTTTAGTTCAAGACCCAACTCTTCGCTGATCACTTGACCGCCTGTGAGAATTGCAATGTCTTGTAACATCGCTTTGCGACGATCACCAAAACCAGGAGCCTTCACGCCAACTGCAGTAAAGGTACCACGTAGTTTATTGACCACAAGGGTTGCAAGCGCTTCACCTTCAATATCTTCTGCCACGATAAGTAACGAACGGCCAGACTGAACGACACGCTCTAAGACAGGTAAGATTTCTTGGATGTTGCCAATCTTCTTATCTGTGATGAGCAAGAATGGATCGTCGAGTACAGCTTCCATTTTATCTGCATCTGTCACCATATAAGGTGAAATATATCCACGGTCAAACTGCATTCCTTCAACAACTTCGAGTTCCATCGTAAACCCTTTGGATTCCTCGACTGTAATGACACCATCTTTTCCTACTCTTTCCATGGCATCAGCAATCAATTCGCCAATTGCATCGTCGCCTGCTGATACAGATGCTGCTTGAGCAATACTTGCACGGCCTTCAACTGGTTTCGAAATGATGCGGATTTCTTGAACTGCACGCTCGACAGCTTGTTCAATCCCTTTGCGAAGTACCATAGGATTCGCGCCCGACGTAACGTTTTTCAAGCCTTCACGAATCATCGCTTGTGCAAGAACAGTTGCTGTTGTGGTTCCATCACCAGCGATATCATTTGTCTTTGTAGCAACTTCTTTTACGAGTTGTGCGCCCATGTTCTCAAAGGTATCTTCTAATTCGATTTCCTTTGCAATTGTAACACCGTCATTCGTAATTAAAGGGGATCCAAATTTACGCTCTAAAACAACATTGCGTCCACGCGGTCCAAGTGTTACTTTTACCGCATCCGCAAGTGCATCAACGCCACGCAACATGGCACGACGAGCATCTTCGCGAAACTTAATATCCTTAGCCATCTATTTTGCCTCCCTAACGATTCATTTCATATGTAGCCAAAGCTACATGTCACCACAGACATTCTCATATCGTTCTTACTCAAGCACCCCAAGAATATCAGACTCACGTACAATGAGATATTCAGTGCCGTCATACTTCACTTCTGTACCTGCATATTTTGAAAAGATGACTTGATCTCCAACTTTAACCTCTAAGGCCACTAATTTTCCATCTTCATAGCGCCCCGGGCCTACCGCGATTACTTCTGCTTCTTGCGGTTTTTCCTTCACACTATCTGGCAAAACGATTCCGCTTGAAGTCTTTTCTTCACGCTCAAGCATGTGTAACACAATGCGATCACCGAGTGGTTTGATCACGCAAAACCCTCCCTAATAATAGACTACACTTCCTTTGTTAGCACTCACCTCAACTGAGTGCTAACGACAATGTTTATATTACCGATTGCCCATGATTTTTGCAACCTCATTTATGGGATATTCTAAAAAAAATATGCGCGTGCCATTTGACAGTTCTTTATTCTCTATGGGAAGATCACTTCAATTGAATTTAGTTGCATGATTTTTGCAAGGGGATGAGGTTACAATGTCACAACGACAACGTGTTTTTTCTGGTATCCAACCATCTGGACAGATTACTCTCGGGAACTATCTAGGTGCTCTCAAGCAATTTGTGAATTTACAGGATACAGCTGACGCATTCTATTGTATTGTAGATCTACATGCAATTACCGTTCCTCAAGATCCAACACTTCTGCGCGAACGTATTCTCGATCTCGCATCACTGTACATTGCAGTGGGACTTGATCCAAATAAGTCCACCTTATTTGTGCAATCTGACGTAAGTGCGCACAGTGAACTGGGATGGGTTTTACAGTGTATTGTTCACATGGGGGAACTCTCTCGCATGACTCAGTTTAAAGAAAAGGCAGAGGGTAAAGACAGCGTATCCGTCGGTCTCTTTACCTATCCTGCGTTAATGGCGGCGGACATTCTCCTCTATCAAACAAACCTAGTGCCTGTGGGAGAAGATCAAAAACAACATCTTGAATTAACTCGTGATATTGGAGAACGATTCAACACACGTTTTGGGTCTACCTTTACTTTGCCTGAAGTTCTCCTGCTTGATCAAGGCGCTCGCATCATGTCACTTGATGATCCAACTAAAAAAATGAGTAAAAGCAATTCAAATCCGCAAAGCCGCATTGAGATGCTTGATTCGCCAGATGACATCCGAAAAAAAATGAGCCGCGCCGTGACTGACTCAGACCGCGAAGTTCGCTTTGATCCAAAACAGAAGCCGGCGGTATCCAATCTTTTAGCGATTTATTCCCTTAGCGCTAACAAGAGTATCCAAACACTAGAAAAGGAATATCAAGGAAAGGGATATGGCGATTTCAAAAAAGACCTTGCAGAAGTTTTGGTAAATACGTTACAACCGATTCAAAAACGCTATGCGGAGATTCGTAACAGTGGTGAAATTCAGGATATCCTAAAACGCGGGGCAAATCGCGCAAAAGAAGTGGCCAGACCAACGCTTGACCTTGTAAAGCAGCAAGTTGGACTTGGTTGTACAACGCATAGTTAGACGAAAAAATGCACAAGTTACCTGTATTCAATGTCGTGGGGGGGATATACATGACAACGCTTAGTCAACTGGCATCCGCACATACAACCGCCCTTTCACTGCATGCAAGTTTGTCACAGTTCGCTTTTGAAACACTTGAGCCAGTTACCAAAAATATGTACATACAAATGGCAAACGCAACTCAAGTGATTATTGCTGGCCTTGATGAACGCAAACGACAACTTGAAATACGCCAACAAACGATCACTCAGCAAACGTCGATGGCTCTTAACCCGCATTCACTTGGAGACCGGGCAGAGTTTACCGAAGAAATTCTATTATCTGATGTCACTCATGAATAATAAAAACACAGGCAAGGCGTCATAAAAAACAATGCCGCCTTGCCTGTGTTTTTATTATATCTTATTCCCGTTCTTCAAGGTGAATTCCTACAGGTGGAGAAAAAATCTGCTTATGAATCGATGTATTCTCATCCTTCGATACATCTGACAAATCAACAGGATCATCTGGAGATTGGTCTGTGGTCTGTTGTTGAACCGCAGGATCTACTACTGTAACGAGACCCACTTCCTTCTTTGGATCGCCGCGCCACCATTTTTCAGCGGCTAACTTTTTACGATAGGCCAGCACTGAAATCCCGATACTCAACTCGTAGATCAAAATCATAGGAATAACCACACTGAGATGGGAAATCAATTCGGGTGGGCTGATGAACACGCCGAGAATCACGAAAATAAAATAGGCAATCCGTCGCACTTTGCGCAACCACATCGGTGTAATCACACCGATGTGCGTTAAAAACAGCACGGCTACCGGCAATTCAAATAAGATACCAAAGGGTACTACAATGTTAAACATAAAACCAAAATATTCCGTGGCTGTATACATTACATCAAAGTGCAGTTGAGCTAGTCTACGCAAAAAACGAAAAATCTCAGGAAAAATAACATAGTACCCAAATAACACACCGAGTAAAAACATTACGCTTGTCGGCCCGATCATCTTCGCTGCATAGTGACGTTCACTAGCTTTTAACCCTGGACCAACGAAACGCCACAATTGCCAGAGTAAAAAAGGAATCGTAACTGCAAACGCGACAACTCCCGCAATCGATAGATAAATCTGAACCACATCGCCAGGACCTAAAACGACCAACTTCAGGCCATGTGCTGGTGAAACCAGGTAGCTATAAACGTTTCCAACAAAGATAAGCGCTATAATGAGAGCAACAAGAAAAAAAACAAACACAAACAATAATCGTTTGCGCAATTCTCCAATATGTTCAACGAGGCTTATATTTTGCACCGCCTCGCCTCCTGGTTCACCATCAACATACCTATTTTCCTATCTCATGTGATACACGACTATTACTCTTGATCACGTCGTTCTACAGTTTGAGTTTGCGACTTATCTGCAGTTAATTCGTGAGTCGCATCTTTAAATTCCTTGAGTCCTTTACCAAAGGCACGACCAATCTCTGGCAGTTTACTTGGACCAAAAACAAGTAACGCAGCAACCAAAATCAAAATCAGACCAGAAAGTCCCATATTTCCAAAAGACATCCCCGTGCCCTCCCTACTTTGTGAACAATAATTGATCAATTCGAAATGAAATTGCATCTATATTGTTTCTATCATACACTGGGAGATCTAGATTGACAACTGCAAGCGGAGGTCGCGGAACGATGATTCCCAGGATCTCACTCCCATGCATCGCATCGTGAAAATAGTCGGGAATCTCATACGCTTCTTCTCCATGCAGTTCCTCACCAAAGATAATCCACTTCGGAAAAGACTCCCGTTTAAACCCCTCAACAAATACAATATCCATCTCTCCGAGCAACAGGAATAAGTGATCCAGTGAAGGTGTTTGCTGATCAAATCGCTCAACTGTGTAATGCCCGCGCTGATCTGCTACCACAATGCTCGTGGCACCCGCCTCTGCAAATGTCGCTGTGTCAGTATACTTTGGACTTCCAGAGAATCCATGGAAATCGTGTTTGACCGTTCCTACGCGCAAGCCACGTGACGCATACTTCGCCGTGAGTTTTGCGATAAGTGTCGTCTTTCCTACATGCTTGTACCCAACAAAACTCACCACATGGAGAGCTTCGGACATATTATAGAAGACCTCCATGACCAAGTGCAGCAATATTTTTACGTGTAATTTTTTGACCAGATAGGATCAGCGGAAGTAAGTAGTCAAACGCAGTCACGGAGTCATAAATGACAGCCCCAGGCAACCCCATCAAAACAACGTCATGATAATAAGCTACCATCGACATGGAACCTGGAAGCATTGGCATGCCATATGTTACAACAGATGACGCAACCTGCGAGATTGCACCCGGACTCCGATCGTCCGGATCCACAGACATCCCTCCTGTCACAAGAATAATATCTGCATCTTTTGCTATGAAGCTATAGATGGCATTAACAATTCCCTCTGTTTGATCGTCAACAATCTGTTGCCCCATCCACTGTGCACCATAAGCCTCTAGCTTCGCTTTCAAAACGGGACCAAAACGATCTTCGATACGCCCCTTAAAAACTTCACTCCCGGTTGTAACAACGCCAACCTTCATTGCGGCAAAAGCATCTACACGCAACAGTGGTCTATGTGTTGCTATGATTCGGTCATACGCAGTCAATTTATCCTCTGTAGTAATCAGTGGAATCGCTCTCAAACCTGCGAGTGTCATTCCCGCTTTTACAGGGGTGTGCGTCCTTTTTGTAACAACAACCAGATCCCCAATTTCGTTGATTTCACGAAGTGCATCAACATCAATTACAAGTAACCCATCATGGACTGACTTTACTGTTATTTTGCCCTCGTGCGGTTCAGTAAACGTCAGACTTTCATGCATGATCCCCTGAGCCATTCGCTTCGCTGCATCCTCTTCATGCACTTCCCCAACATCCAAAGACAACACGTAAATGTGTTCCTTCCCAATGGAAAGCAATGCGGCAATATCCTCTTCTTTGATGACATGACCTTTTTTAAATAAGCGACCTTTAAATTGCCCTGGAACGATCTGCGTCAAATCATGCCCCAAAACCATGCCAACTGCATCTTCAACACGCACTTCACGTTTCACGAGAAACGCCTCCCCTCGTTCATCAGATGCACAATGTAATCCAATTCTTCGTTTGTATTCATCATCAAAAAACTAAGTGCCCTTGGGTCAAACGGTTGCCATTTGTCCTGCGTACAGACGCATATAGGGATTGTCTCTACTAAATCAAATACGCGTCTCCTACCCAGTTCTAACAACCCTGCAATCACTGGTTGGATTTCGCGACGATATACGCCAAGCAATGGATACAACTTGCCCTTGTATTCTGGAATAATCGCATCATATTGTTCGTTATTCTGCATTTCACTATAAAGAAAACGTAAAAGTTCAACTTGCAATAACGGAAGATCAACGGATATCACAAACACAATAGGATGGAGAACATGTAATAGTCCTGACTCCATACCAGCGAGCGGACCATCCCCAGAATGAATATCAAAAACCACCCGTTCGCTGGGAATGAGTTGCTGATCGTGACGTCTCACAATCCAAACATCACCTGCAACTTTCTCTACTTGCTCAGTCACTCTTTGTAAACAGGTTTTTTGCGCAATCTGAACTAACGCTTTATCTTGCCCCATTCTCCTGCTATATCCACCGGCGAGAACGAGTGCACTCTTATCTTCCCGTTGTAAATTGACCATTCTTACACCTTTTCAATTTATTTTACCATGCAATGGATGATGGAAGTGGGGGTCAGAACATAGTCAAGACGAAAATCAAAAGACTCCACAGTTAAACTCGGTATAACCTGAAAATCATATGCCAGTCCAACGCAAATTGTCGATGGTCTTACCTTTGCTAAATATCGATCATAATACCCACCACCATATCCCAAGCGATCACCAGTGCGTGTAAAGGCGAGACCTGGCACTAAAATAAGATCAAATTCATCTGGTGTGATTCCCTGATCTGTAGCGACAGGTTCACGCATACCCCATTCCCCCATTTGTACATTATCTAAATCGAACATGCGGTACGCCTTCATCAGCGGTTCTCCCCTTTTCGTCACAGGAGCCGCTATGCGTTTCCCAGCACGTAACGCCTTTTGAATCAGCGTATCTGTTCCAACCTCATTTAAAAAGGAAAGATAAGCAAGTACTGTCTGTGCCTCAAGATAAAAAGGCATCGCAAATAAACGTTTTGCAATCATTGCATCCGCAAGAACCTTTTCTTGCGAACTAAATTGATCACGTAACGCCCGCATCTGTGTGCGTAACATCGCCTTTTCTGTACGTTTTGTTACACCTTGCTGAGCGTTTTCATCGCTACCCATCATCCATTCACCTCATACATATAGCTTAGATCTTTACGCATTGAAAGACAAATCCAACCATGCCGAGCCATCCGCCAAAGGCCATCATCAGCAGCGGATGAACGTCATTCAACGGTATGTCCCTCAACGTCAGTTGCATTAATAACATGGGCACAATCACAAACACGGATCGAAGCAACAGATGCCTGGCACTTGTGACAACACCAATAGCAGGTGCAAAATAGGCAGAGAGTGAGAAAGTAGCAACAAAGCGCAACATGTCTGTTGTGTCAAGACCAAAATGACTTATAGTGGAGATCAGTAATATGATCATCCACCAAAGCGGGCTTAAAATCCCAAAGTGGTGACGCGAACCAAGAATTCCTGGTCGACGTATGGTCAATTCAAACAGCACCCACCCGAATACCCAGCCGGAAAACACATCAATAGGCCAATGTACACCGAGGTATAAGCGACTAAACCCGATCAACACGGGAATCACAAGAAGCAAGCCCCACCAGGGATAGGCCCGTCTTCGCAAAAAAAACGCAAAATGAGCATAAACTGCCGTGGCCACTTCTGCATGTCCACTCGGAAAGGATGCACCTGCTGCGGAATCCTGATAGAGAGAGCGAATCGGAAATGCCGTTTCATAGGGTCGCTGAGTTAGAAATAACAATTTCAGGACATCCGCACTCACCATCGCAAGAAGAGCAAGAATCCCTGTTTCCAGCGCAAAATCAGTCCCCATGATGATAATCAGTGCTGTTACAAGGTACAAATAGGTTGTGTAGTTTCCAAGCCAAGATAAGGCGATCGTTAACCCATCCCATTTGTGACCTAGTTCAGTTTGTAATTCAATTAACAAATGCGCTTGAAACGCTTGCCATGACAAAATGAATCCCTCACAGTCCGAGAGAAGTACACTCTGTATACTGATACGTTCTCTTGTCCTTATTTAGAAGATCCTCCTTTCGGAATTCAAAACAGGAATTACAAGTTGTGATGTCGAACACAATAACAGTTAGAAGGTATAGGAGGGCGTGTGTGTTTCGATTTCCAGATTTTACAGATGCAATTCAAGATTTTTTACAATGTGAACTGGCCATCAGCCCGTGGCTTGTCAGTCCTGAGATGACAGAACGGTTTGATGCAGACTTATTCCATCTAATCGACTACACTGCAAAAGATCTCGAACGCTTGTATTGGTCTCCCGAAGTCGCACAACAAATATTTGGAAACCATCCGTTTCCAGAGCGCATCGCACGAACGACCATTTATGAAACTATTGCATCCACAGCCGTCCAATATGCGCTCTTGAAACGCGGAGAATTCTTCGTCGATGAAGGATTGCTTGATCTGGCTATTCACCAAACTGAGGCATTCATTGCTACCCGAGGAATCGACGCGCTAGTTGGAATTTATTCAATTATCACAAGTTACGAAAACCACGAAGCATTGACCTATTACGGTCAAATTCCAGAACGGATCTTTAATAGTGGGGAATGGCATCGCCCTTGGGTTGATTATTCATTGAGTGATGAGCTCATGTTAGGAGCGGTTATCGGCTCGCTGCGGCTTGTCATTCGAGATCGTCAACGAATGGTCGAACTTACAGATTGCGGACGACAATTTTTCGCTATAAATAAAGAAACATTGAAAAAAAGCGGCTATCTAGAGTACCGAAAAAACATGCTGCAAATTGCTCATCTCAACCACATGGAAGACTTCGAAGAACTAGAATCCATTCTCATTCCACAAAGTTTTTCTGTGCGTCGGGAATTTCTCGATTGGATCAACATTGCCAAGGGTACTCATGTACTGGAGGTAGGTTGTGGATCAGGGACTTTTATTTTCTCGACTGGACTCGCCGAAAAAATAGGAGAGACTGGACATATTACTGGAATTGATCCGGCCACTGGGATGCTTGCACACGCTGAACTGACACGGCGTTTGTATGGGATTGACTGGATCAGCTTTCAGCGAGCATCTGCAGAACAGATTCCCTTCCCAGATGGTTCCTTTGACGCAACCATTGGGGTAGGTTTTTTACAATTCTCTGATTTACAACAAGCCGTTAAGGAGATGGCGAGAGTAACAAAAATGGGTGGATTTATAGCCAGCCTACATGCACTGGAACCAAATGAACTTCCGGATTTTTATCGACAATGGTTTCAACCTATCATAGATCTTGAATTGACACTCGCTCCGCATGAAATAAAAGCGTTTCCCCAACATAACCAAGTATCAACCGTATTTTATGAATCAGGTCTGGAACCCGTCGATATCAAGCGTATAGTGATCCACCTAGACTTTAGCGATCCCGATAGAGCCACTGAGTTTTTCATTTATGGATTAGGGATTTTCCAAGAAATTCTCACGCACATTCCATGGCAAGCACGCCTTGACCTTGTAGCTCAACTGAAACGAAACGGAGAGACAGTAAAGGCGCACCATGGCACAGCCTCACTTCGATTCCCTATCACAATCCAAATGGTAAAAAGTATAAAACGGGCCCGGAATTCGTGAATCACACTTGTTTTTCCACAGCTATACCGCACTTATCCACAAATGTTATCCACAGAGTTATGGATAAGTGTCTTGCCTCACATGGAGTCCTAAACACTTCACCATTGTTCTATTGAGCATTCAGCTTGCCCTGTCAAAGTGAGATCGGCAAATTTGCGCTGTTTATACCGCACATAGGCAGCAGCGCCAATCATCGCCGCATTGTCTGTACATAACCACACATCTGGAACCGCAAGTCGCACATGCAATTCGTCGCACAGTTGCTTAGCTTCCTCTCGCAATGCAGCATTAGCTGCAACCCCTCCTGCTACAACAAGCGTTTGTAAGCCCGTCTGCTGCAAAGCTGTTTTTGCCTTTGCCATCAATACTGAGATCACAGCATGTTGAAAGCTCGCGGCAATGTCCGCCTTACGAACTGTCTGTTCCGCTCGTTTTGCCCGATCTAGATGTAGAAGAACTGCAGACTTCAGCCCACTAAAACTAAAATCTAATGAGTCATCCCCTAGCTTTGCTTGTGGAAAAGTCACATAATGCGGGTCGCCTTGATTCGCCAGCCGCTCGATAAGCGGTCCTCCCGGATATCCTAAGTCCAGTGCCCGTGCAATCTTATCAAATGCTTCACCAGCGGCGTCATCACGCGTTTTACCTAAACGGCCAATCTTTCCCTCCACACTCACATGAAGCAACTCGGTATGTCCACCTGATACAATTAGCGCTAAAAAGGGTGGTTCGACACCATCTGAAAGTGCCGCAGCATACAGATGTCCCGCTAAGTGGTGTACACCAATTAATGGCAATCCAGCCACCTGCGCCAGTGTTTTTGCAGCTGTTACACCGACAAATAATGCACCAATTAATCCTGGACATGAAGTTACAGCGATCGCTTGAATCTCTTCAAGTGAACGGTTAGCTTTAACTAATGCCTCATCGATCACAACGCTGATCTGCTCTACGTGAGCACGCGATGCAACTTCCGGCACAACACCCCCAAACCGCGCATGGGAGGTCATTTGCGAAGCTACCACTGAACTAACGATCACTCGCCCATCGCGAATCACTGCAGCAGCCGTTTCATCGCAACTTGATTCTATCGCTAAAATATACGTTGGACCGCCACTCCGTATATCTTCTTCGTAGTGCTGCTGCATGCGCTCATTCCACCGCATCTGCCATCTCTCCTAAGGCAGGGAGATTGACCCACATAATTAAGGCATCTTCCCGATTATCTGTATAATATCCTTTGCGAATTCCACCATCCTGAAAGCCAAGTTTACGATACAAGCCTTTCGCAGGCGTATTTGTCACACGCACTTCAAGCGTCATTTTGCGCGCTCCCTTGGCAATCGCCTCGGCCATCAAACGACGCAGTAAACGCTCACCGAGCTTGTGCCCGCGATAAGTAGGATAGACCGCGACATTTGTCACATGCGCCTCATCAATAATAACCCACATACCACCATAACCAATTAGTTCTTCACCTAATACCATCACAACATAATGAGCAAAATGATTCTCAGTCAATTCACCTAAAAATGCATTGCGTGACCAAGGCGCCGTAAATGAGGCTTTTTCAATACGCATCACATGATCAACATCGCGTACCGTCATACGACGAAATGACACTTCAATCGGATTCATTACTTGAACTCCCTCGCCTTTTTTCGAGCCAGCGCGCTTCTGCCTCTGCCAATTGAAGATAGCGAGGTACCAAGACATGTGCCTCTTTGCCATGATCGCTCACCTCAAGACTTCGCATTTTCTTATGTAATTCAAGATACCCCAATGACAACAGGTTTTCTGCGTATACTGATGCTGTTGCATCATATACAATTACAGGGTTACAGCTAAAAGCAGATGCATATTCTTGTGCAGCAACTCCCGCAACATCCCCCAGCAAATAAACAGCTTCACCCGTTTGAACTTCATGAGCTAATAACCCCATAAATGAAGCAATATCCCGTTTCTCCTCAGACAGCACTTCGACAAATGCACCATATTGTACACGATATGCCACCGTATAGGCAGAGTGACGTCTCGCATCCCACAACACAGCAACAAGCCCGTATTGTAAACGAAGTGCGTATGCGGCGGAAGCCAATGACGACTGACCCACTACGGCAATCCCGCGTGCAATAGCTAACACCTTGGCGACAGTGACCCCAATGCGAATTCCCGTATAAGAACCAGGTCCCATGCCGACAATGATGCCTTTTATATCACGCAAATCAAAACCAACCGTTGCAAGCATCTCATCTATCAGCGGATTTACATAAGTCGCATGCATTTTAGGGATGCGCGAAGACCACGCCGCAAGTACATGACCATCATCATCGCCGACCGCCAAAGCAAGTGTCGACGTCGCTGTATCGATTGCTAGTAAGGCCATTCACTCATCCACTCTCTCAATACGTTTACATTGTCAATACCTTGTGCAGAAAGTGTGATCTTTCGGGCATCGAGAAATTCCTCTTCACTCGTGGGATCAAGAAAATGCACATCCAAACGCTCTGCGGGTAATGCATCTTCGAGCAACTCGGCCCATTCGATTGCACAAACACCCTCTCCAAATACGTACTCATCAAAAAGATCCACATCTCGTATAGCATGTTCCCCAAGCCTGTAAAGATCGATATGATAAAGTGGAATACGTCCATCCATATACTCAGACACGAGAGTAAATGTCGGACTATGCGTAACCTCTTTGACACCAAGACCACAAGCAAGTCCGGAGACAAAGACGGTCTTGCCCGCCCCCAGTCGTCCCCGCAAGGTAATCAGCGTACTTTTTGGAACAATACGCCCACACAATTCGCCAAGGCGCCTCGTCGCATCCACATGTGCAACCGAAAGTGTCAACCCGTATTGCATCCTTTCTCCCTCCATCACGCATGCTCATCTCGCACAACAAAGTGATCGTACCCTTTTTTCTTTATCTCTTTAAGTCCAGAATTTGTCTGCAAATATACTCCTGACTCCCCACGTTTTACTTGACCAATCAGACTGATGCGTACACCGTATGCTTGCATGAGCGGCAAAAAAATCCCCGCTGAGGTTCGGTCGATCGTCCCAACTAATTGGTAGTCTTCCCCACCATACAGAGCAAAATCTAACGCATCAACACCAGCCAGTCGGGCATAATGACGTACAGATGGAAGTGTGGGGATACGGTCTGCTTCAATCATCAATCGAACGCCACTCGCCGAAGCGATCTCATGCAATTCTGAACTGAGTCCATCACTCACATCATTAAGAGAAGTACATCCCGCATTTTGCGCAAAAATCCGTCCTGCCATAAGTTGAGGAACGGGCCGTATATGTTTTTGTTGCAGAATCCAGACGTCATTTTCACTTAAGAGCAAACTACTCGCTTGATTTCTCAAGTGCAAATAAGCAGCAGATCCACCAACATCCCCTGTGACAAAAACTAGATCTCCGACTTTTGCCCCGCTGCGAAGCAAAGGATGCTCTCCGAGCAATTCTCCGGTTACCGATACGGTCACGACAAGTGGACCCGAAGTACTTACCACATCACCGCCAACTACAGCTACATCATACTGCCTACACGCATCAGCAAGCCCTTCATAAATCGCTTCCAAACGCTCCACCTGTTCTGAAAATGGCAGAGCAAGCGCTACCATCGCATGAAGCGGTTGTCCACCCATCGCTGCTACATCACTTAAAGACGCCACTAAACTCTTATACCCTACAGACACCATATCGATCAGATCATCGCGAAAATGAACACCCTCTACTAGCGCGTCTGTTGTCATAACAACAGGGCGGTCGTAGCGTACGACCGCCGCATCATCTCCAATATTCACAATCGAGCGAGCATCCACCCGATCCACAATCGCACGCAAACGTTCAATCAGTCCAAATTCGCCAAGTTCGCGAACTAACAAACCCATCCCCGCTCTCAAAAACTCTTGTACTGTATTATAACCACAGTGAGTGGGCGGGGGCAATAATGATTAGACACCAACTTGATTACGTGCGATCAGCAAAATGCGTAAAGGTAGTTTCAGCATATTCGTATGAGGTACTCCAACGATGTCAAAGATTACGTTCGATGAATGACCAGGTAAGATTTCTGAGGACTTTTCCCCATTTAATGTGATATCGTCAAAATACTTGTACGTCCCATGTCCAAGCAATTGCGCGCCTGCATGGCGATTAAAAAAGAGCATCGCAAGACTTGTCTTTGGGTCCCAAACTTTCGATCCTTTATTTGTAACCGTCGCAGAAATGCGCAAGAATTGTACCTGTGCGCCCCCTTGACCTATCACCGTTTCATGAATATGCGATACCGAAATGGGCAAAGTCCCCATGGTTAAAGAGGGAAATGCGGCATTTGGCTGGCGTAAAAACCAAACAAGATGGATATATCGATTGTTCAGATTTGTAAACACTGGCGTGGGGTTAGGCGTAAAACTCCAGTTCACCGATTGATGAGGTGGAATCACCTGTTGTGGTCCATTGACAAAGTACTCCCAATCGCTCGCTTGCACTGGTGACAAACCACCATTCCGTCCCAAAAAGAACAACATCCCCTGCAAATCTTTTCCTGCGATCGGCGAATTACTGCTGTTATATAATTGAATGTGAAAAGTGATCAATTGTTGCGATAATGGAACCAATGGATGTATTGCTGGCTTTCCAGTTGGAACCGTTTGCGCGGAAAAATGGGCGGTATTATTCGCCGTATCTCCCTGGGCTCCAGACGCTGTACTTACAGTCACATGAATATTCACCGATGAAATTGGAGCAAGTGTTGCCGCAAGTGAAGTTATCGACGTCCGTGAGACCAGCTGTGACGCCGCGCTGCTTCTCACACTCGCTACACTATGACTTGCCGATTGTAAATTTCGTCCGTTTCCCGGATTTGATACACCCAGTGTGATAAGTCCGATGAGCATCACAGCAAAACCTGTGCCAAGCCATGCGATGCGTCGACGTCCTTTAGTGAACACTTCCCACTTTGTTGCGGATACCTTTTTCAGCGCTACGCTATGCTCTATTTGAGTCTCTAGCTGTGCCTCACTGCCTTTACGCGCTGCAAGTTGGTCCAGCACATGTTCTTCGAAATTTTTACTGAGCAACATTGAATCCAACTGACCGTGCAAGGTATCGCGCAACGTCTTGTCAAATTCTTCATCGTCCAGACGACTCACGGTCAACTGATCCCTCCCATGTCTTGCGCAACATTTCGCGACCGCGATAAAGGCGCGTCTTTACCGCAGACAAGCTGAGCCCGAGCAAATTTGTAATCTCATCCATCGACAAATCCTTCCCATAGTGCAACCAAACTACTTCACGATACGTGATGGGCAGTTTGGAGACAGCTTCCCATAATTCTTGACTTTCCAATTGTTGCAACACGTGACCTTCAACTGTTCCGTCTGCCGCCGCATGTGGAACATCATTAAATTCCTCCGGACGTCGCGCCTTTTTACGCAAGAAATCTTTTGCTGTATTGATCGCGATACGCAGAATCCACGTTCGATAACTACTGTCTTGACGAAATGTGTGCAGATGATCGTATACTTTGATAAACACTTCCTGACTGATATCTTCCGCTTGGTGACGATCATGCACATACCCATACACTACATGCAAGACATCAGACCCGTACATTTGCATTAAATCGCGCAAGAGAAGCACGCGCTGTTCATCGCTTTGTCCCGGCGTCAATACTTCCACCTCATTGCGATCTATAATAAAGACGTATATACATTGTTTTAGGTTACACGTATTCAAGCACTCAATGCAACCATCCATCTCCAATTCGATCTCGTCAATAGTCGGAGCACTCATGACCATGTTACAGTGCAGACAGAGATCACTCAATGAGGAGTGATACATATGAATCATAAAATAGAAATATGTACATGCAACTTTGATTTTCAGACAAATCAAGCGCTTACTCAGTTCCAAGAACAGTATCCGAACATCACTTTGAAGGAGTGGGATTGTCTCGGTAACTGTCATCGCTGCTTTCGCGTTCCTTTTTGCTTATTAGATGAATATGAACTTATAGAAGCTGATACGATCAAACAACTACTAGCTGCGCTTCAAGTCAAACTAAACCTTTCGACTGACAAATAACAATACTCCACGGCAAAGAGTCCCAACTGGGACACTCTTTGCCGTGCTATGCAGAATATTTTATTGACCGAGCGAGACCAACGACGAATTGGTGCTGCTTAACTTGGCCTGCACTTTTTTCACGATTCGCCCTGTCGGAAAAACGAAAATATTGGCCGCTACGATTGCATCCATCGCATTCGTTACATCTGACGCGCTGATGGGCATCTTGGGATTGGGAATTTGCAAATGAACTGTTTTATTGAGATCTGTCAAAAAAGCTAATCCCAATGTTTCCTTCACAGTGACTTCCCCCTTTAGCATGTATGCCAAATCAAAGGACATTCATGCACTTGTCGTAGTAGCTGTACTTGCTGTACTTGTACCAGTCGTAGTACCCGTCGCTGTTCCTGAAGAAGTGGTGGTGGTTGCGCCAGTGCTTGATGTCGTTGTAGTCGCGTCAATTTGCACCGTATCGACCCGTCCCATGGCATATACTGGGTCTGCAAAGAGCGGCGCCAATGCCTCCAATACTTGGCTAATTGCCTCATCCGCTACACTGACATCCACATGTGGATACGCGCGGTTGTGCAACTTTGGCTTACCTTGAGCCGTTTGTCCCGTTTGCAATTGTACCAGCAAATGTCGATTCATCGTCGAAACAACCATATTACATCTCCCCCTATCTGGAGTCATCACATCTGTCGGCCGACCCGTGCTTTGACTCTCTGGTACGAAAAGTGCCCGATTAAAAGCAGGCAGGGGACAACAACGTGGTATACTGATCATCAGGAGGTAGTGCATGGGAACGATCAAACGAACGCTGCGAACCATTCTATACAAATTTGGAGTTGCTGGACTGGCTATGATTTCTGGACTGTTCTTGGTGCCACGTTATCTTTCAGTCCCTGACAATGGGATTTATAAGCTCGTGATTGTATATTTTCAATTATCTACATATTACTTGGCTGGATATGGGAACTATTTGAACTATGGACTCAATCGACTCAAATTAGATCAGTCAGTAGTCATTGGCGTCATCATACGTATCTACTTGCAAATTGTCGCAGTTGTCGGCATTCTCGTCGCTGTGAGTGCATTTTTAGCGATCCGCAATCCAACGATGATCTATGTCATTTTTGCCCTGCTATGTATCCCCGCAGCTGTGCTTTTGGCCTATTCAACCAAAATTATTCAAACGTTCAATGAAATCGACTGGTTAAATCGGCTAAATACCATACAGATTTTAACGTTCGTCATCTTTGCACTGATTCTAACGATTTGGCACCATTTCTCTCCGGGGATTTCACAGTATCTTCTACTTCTCACATTCACTGCTTGGCTCTTATCTTTCGCCATCTCCGCTGGGGCCGCAGTGGACACCGTAAGACGCGTTCTTGGAATCCGCTTGCGTCCAAAAAAACACCCAGAAATCGCAAAATCTATCATCGCCTATGGCAGAAAAAATGCTCTTCAACAGTTACTCACTCAATTTAATTTGCGCGGCGATGTCATGATTGTAGGGATACTGGCAGGAACAACCGCCACCAGCCTTTACGCGATGGCGGTTACAGCATCCGAAGTCCTATGGCACATTTCTTCGAGTATTTCTTTACTCATCTATGCACGTATTGCGAGTGAAGAACGCAATGGGTCGATTGAACTTGTCGAACGCACCTTCCGTATGACGCTACTTCTGTTAATTACCGCTGCAACCGTGATGCTATTTGTCGTACCGCCGCTCATTCACTTCGCCTTAAACGAAAGATACGATGGCTCCATTCCAGCATTTCGCATCCTCATCATAGGTACAATTGTATACGGCGCGACCAACTTATTCACGCAATTTTGCACAGATCAGCTAGGGAAAGTACGGTTTCCCATTTACATGCAGTTAACAAGCATAGCGATAAACGTTATTCTCTGCGTAGTACTCATCCCCCGCATGGGTTTCTTGGGCGGAGCGATTGCTTCGACCTCCGCATATTTTGTGGGTTTTGTCATGTCTGTCATCTACTTCTTACGTCAAACACACCATGGCGTGCGCTCTTTGCTATCCTTTTCAGAAGCCGATCGCGCCTTCATACGAAGGCTACGCACGCGCTCTGGCAGCATCCACAACACCAGTAAATAGGCGAGCGTGTTCTTCATATTTGCGCCATAGATTCTCTGGATGCCATTGTACGCCTACCATAAAATGATAGCCAGGGTGTTCAATGGCTTCCACTAACCCATCATGGCTGCGTCCACTAATGATAAATCCCGGCGCCAAAGCAGACACGGCTTGATGATGAAACGTATTAACCGGGACTTCCACCGCTCCCATCAATGCGTGTAAACGCGTCCCCTCAACGATCGTAACGTGATGCGCTGTATGATCACGTGGTGCCTTTTGCGTATGTTGCAATCGCCCAGACCATTCGCGCAGAAGATCTTGATAGAGCGTCCCGCCCATCACCGCATTTAAAATTTGAATTCCACGGCAAATCGCCAGAATCGGTTTATCTAATGCCGCCATTCGCACAATTAGCATGGCTTCCATCGCATCGCGTAGCGGTGTCACCTCTCCTAAGCCAAGCCTAGGTTCCTCATGAAACAATTGTGGATCGATGTCTGGTCCACCCGTTAAAATAAGGCCATCTAGATGCATTGCAAGTTCAACGATCGTCTCCTTGTCATCTGTCAGCGGAAGGACTAATGGCAATCCTCCTGCCGTATAGACCCCATCCGTATAATCTTTACCTACAAATTCCCCTGACATGCCGTTTCGTATATCATCATTCACCGTGACGCCAATTAACGGTCGCATCATCTATCCCCATCCCAATTCATTGCGTGACATCCTCATGGCCCCAACTAGCAAGGTATGCACGCTGTTCTTGCGTCAACTTATCAATGCTCACACCACTCGCTGACAAGCGCATTCGAGCCACCAGTTCGTCAAGCGTTTGTGGTAAACGGTGGACCCCTGGTTCTAACTTCTCCTGATTCACATAGCGCAAAGAGAGCGCCTGTAAAGCGAAGGTCATGTCCATTACCTCTGCGGGGTGACCATCGCCAGCCGCTAAATTGACTAACCGACCTTCAGCAAGCAGATAGATTTTCCGCCCATCAGCCATGGCATACTCCTCTACGTTTTTACGCACTGTCTGCACAGAAAAAGCACGCGCATGCAACTCCGGAATGCTGATTTCAACATCAAAATGACCTGCATTTGCGAGGATGGCGCCATCTTTCATCACATCGAAATGCTCACCCACAAGACAATTCTTATCCCCTGTTACCGTCACGAAAAAATCACCGTGCTTTGCTGCTTCACTCACTTGCATCACAGCATATCCATCCATCAAAGCTTCAAGCGCCTTAATAGGATCTACTTCACATACGATGACTTTTGCTCCCAGTGCGGCCGCTCGCAGCGACACACCCTTTCCGCACCAACCGTAGCCGATCACAACCACCGTTTTTCCAGCGATTACGAGATTGGTCGTACGCATAATTCCATCCCATACGGACTGACCAGTACCATAACGATTGTCAAACAAATATTTTGAATACGCATCATTCACTGCAATCACAGGAAAATTCAATACACCCTGTTCCTCCATTGCACGCAAACGAAGAATTCCGGTGGTCGTCTCTTCACAGCCACCTCTAATTTCAACCAACTGCTCCTTACGATCAAGGTGCAACGTGGAAACGAGATCGCCTCCATCATCGATCACAAGTTGCGGATGAAAATCAAGCGCCGCTTGAATGTGCTCATTATATTCATCCGTAGTGGCGCCGTACCATGCAAATGCGTAAATTCCGTCATGGACAAGTCCCGCGACTACGTCATCCTGCGTAGACAGTGGATTAGAGGCAACAACTGCAACATTTGCTCCACCCGCCTTCACTACTTTCGCTAAATAGGCCGTTTTCGCCTCCAAATGCAGACAAATCACGACATTCTGTCCCGCGAACGGCTGCTCTTCGCGAAACTGTTTTTCTAAAGAAGAAAGCAGTGGCATGTGTTCCTTGACCCAAGCGATTTTTTGTAAACCCTGAGGATAGAGTTCATAGTTACGAATACGAGAGTCTGCAATTACTTTTGTTTGCTCATCTATCATTTTACTCACTGATGTACTCCCACCTTCCGCATATTTCAATCCCCCTCAAGAGTACTACGTTTTTCTCATCTCGCAAAGCATTCTACCATCCGCTCATCATACTCAGTAAGTAAGTTGCAGGAGGCAAAGCGAATGCGGCAAATAAGACACCTGTCAAAAAGGGATTTCGCCCACTCTCCGGCTCGGGAATGCGTAGTGACCACATGGAAATAACGATAAGAATCCAAAGTGCAATACATGCGAACACCTCAAATGGAGCCATCACGCTGCCTATGTACTGATACATCGTCCCCGTCCAAATTAAATGAAATAAACTTATACCATACAGCAAAAGAATGCCGAGTCGAAGTATCTTTTCTGAGTGCATTATATCCACCCCCCAACAAAGATCTGATTAACCAATAATGCGACTAAAAAGATCATCACAGCTGCAATGGATAATCCAACTGCAACCGTTCTTTTCGAAAAGACCTGCGGCATAAGAAACAAATTGCGCACATCAATCATTTGTCCAGCCAGTAAGAAAGCCATCACAGCTCCAGGGGAGAAAATCGTAGTTAAGCTGGCGGCAACAAACGCATCTGCTTCAGAACATAGAGAAAACGCACTACCAAGAACCATCAGCAACACGATCGACCAGATGGAGTGCTGGGTAAAAGCCGTTACTGTCCGAAGCGACCAGAGTCCCTGCGCAATTGCAGCAAACAGCGCGCTGATCACAAAGAACGGACCTACTGCAAATAACTCCGACACCGAGTGATCAGCGGCATGACGCCACTTCCCAAATCCGCGCAATCCTTGATGTGGATCTCCCAACTGCGTGTGATTCCACTTTTCCGTTAAACCTTCTTCTTGAAAATGCACCACAATCCCTACAACAAAGGAGATCATCAACGCTGCCCCTGCACGTATCAAGACCCATTTCCATTGTTGATGAAAGGCAATAAAAGTAGCAATGAGTGCAACTAGGTTAATTGTTGGAGTTCCTAACGCAAACGTAAAGGCAACCGATTCCCCGACACCTTTTCTCCGAAATGTTCGAGCAACCGGGATCGTGCCACAATCACACACAGGAACCACGAGACCAACCATACTGGCCGTCAATCTCCCTGTTAAGGAATCTGACAAAAGTGCGGACAGATAATTGGATCCAACCCACATTTCGATGAATGAGGAAAAAATGACTCCCAACAAGATAAACGGGAAGGCCTCCCATACAATGCTTTGAAAGAGGCTTTTCACCATATGTGCATTCACAAGGGGGTGAATAGCTCCCTTGCTGTAAATCGCCATGACGATCGAGCATAGGACGACCAATCCGATCAAAAAAAGCGTCCTGACTTTTGCCCCAACGAGTGCTCCATGAACCAAAACGCCCCCGCCTCTCTTGTGTAAACATACGACTCCGTAAAAGAAGTGTTTGTACACATTATTCAGGCGAGGGCATGGACATGCCCAGAAATGCAAATAAGGCTGATGTCTATCAGCCCACTCATCACAGAGAACAGGTTCTCCGCGTATGTTGTTAAAAATCAATCAAGCCAAGACTAATCTGCAGTCCTTCATTTACCTTTTGCATTAATTCATCATCAAGATGCGTGATTTTCTCAGTTAAACGCTGCTTGTCAATCGTCCGAATCTGCTCAAGCAAAACGACAGAGTCACGTTCCAGTCCATAGTCAGAAGCCCCGATTTCAACATGAGTCGGTAACTTTGCCTTCTGAATCTGCGCGGTAATCGCTGCAATAATAACAGTTGGACTAAACCGGTTGCCAATATTATTTTGGATAATCAAGACAGGACGAAAGCCGCCTTGTTCGGAGCCAACGACTGGGGATAAATCTGCGTAGTACACGTCACCGCGCTTGACGTTCATGCGCTTACACCCCACTAACGAGTCGTTGCGCGATTTGCTCCGCCTCTGCTTCCGCTTCAAAAGCTTCGGATGCCAAACATAAATTAATTACAGCCATTTCTTGATATCCTTGCTGTAATAACTCACGAATGCGCTGTTTTTTTCGTTCCCGCAAATACATGGCTGTTGCTTGTTGAATTAAATCGCTACGCGTATTACGCTCTTGTGCAACGAGCACATCCACTTCATCTAACAAATATGGTGGCATACTGATGGCAATCCGCCGTGATCTGGACAATGCGAGAGCCCCCTTACTGCCTACAAGTCCGTACATATTATATCGCACTTTGTAGCAGTACATCCAGTTCAGTGACATGTTTCTTCTAAATTTTTCGCGGGTATCATGACTCTTGGCACTCTTACCGAAATACGGCACAATAACTCATATGGGATCGTATCGATTTGTTTGGCCGCTTCAGAAAGTGAGGCACACCCACCCATCTCTCCATAAATCGTCACTACATCTCCTACTACGGCGGACAGTCCTGTCACGTTCACCATCAATTGATCCATACATATGCGACCAACGATTGACGCACAAGATCCGTTGATCATGACACGACCAATATTGGATAATGCTCGTGGAATCCCGTCCGCATACCCAATCGCCACCGTTGCGATGACTTCAGGTTTTGTTGCGAAATACGTTCGCCCGTAACTCACGGCCTCACCTGGCATAATCTGTGCCAGCCTGGTAATGCGCGAACGCACTGCCATAACAGGATACAACCCGATAGAGGCTTGCCCTTGCGGCAACGGATGATACCCATACATTGCGATTCCAAATCGAACCATATCATACTGATAGCGCACATCGCGCAATGCCGCAGCGCTATTCGCCGCATGCATAATCGGGATCACAATACCGTGTCGCTCTGCAGCAGTGACAACCGTCTCAAAACGAGTGCGCTGTTGCTCAATAAATGAAACCTCAGATCTATGATCCGCCCCTATTACAACGGGTTCTTCAGAGATAAACTCTTCATCCGCCGATGAAAAATGAGTAAATATCCCCTCCAGTACAATCCAGGGAGAGGACACAGCCATCTGTAATAAGGCAAGCGTCTCATCGATATGACGCAGACCAAGTCTCGTCATTCCCGTATCGATCTTCACATGGATCTTTGCTTGACTCTTCAACGCCTGCGCCGCATCTTGTAACCATAGCAGGTCTTCCATACTCCCCACAGTTGCTGTCAAGTGTTGTTCCACTGCGACATGGGCTGCAGACTTCGGCAGCGCTCCGTACACGAGAATATCTGCTCTGATCCCCGCATTTCGCAACAACACCCCCTCTTCATAAGAGGCTACCCCCAAGTGGTCTGCCCCCGCAAATAATGCCGCTTCGCTAATAGCCACTGCGCCATGTCCATACGCATCGGCCTTTACCGTCGCCATAAAGCGCACATTTGCACCAAGTTTTTTTTTCAGTACCTTTACATTATGAATTAAATGATCTACGTGAATCTCTGCCCACGTCTGTCTCCACATCGCTCTCACCTAGAATGAGAATACCACAAAGTGTGAATCATAGCGCGCACGAGTACACATTATTTGCCGCTGTCATCAACCATCGATGCCGCCACTTTCGTCATACTCGCAACTGGCATATGCGACGTCAATTGAAACTCCACCCCATGTTGCAACCAATACAACTGATGTACGCCTGTACTTCCTGTCAACACAGCTGGTACACCATAGAGAGTCAGCAATTTCCCCGCGCCAAGTTCCAAACTCCCTGCACTCGATCTCGTTTCAACCAATGTAAAAGGTTCGGCTCCAGCATAACGGACAAAGATCACACCGTTTTGATCCGCCTCGTCCTCCATACTGTCATTGTGCGGAATATAAGTAGGCTCAATGACCCCAAATCCCTGCTCCACCGCACTCACAGGCATCTCAATTGACTTTAGAGTTGTCGCTTGATCTGGTGAAAAAGCATTCGTCGGGAAATGAACCCCTTTTTGGAACGAAATATAATTCATCGTAATCACAGGGCGTTGTGCCTTGTCATAGAGAATCACTTGTTTTGGTCCGAGTGTTGTTTGATCTAATTCAATTTTCTGGCTTGTCACAAGCGAATTCTGCGCATCTGTTGGAACGACAAAAGTCACTACCTTGTCTTTTACCGAATACTCAGGTTTAGCAGCTGAAATAATGCTGCTTAGCAAAGAGTTATAAAGATACATATGCCCTTGTTTCTCTGCCCAATCCCCTTGAAATCGAATTACCTTACGCGTTGAAGGGCTGATAATATAAATACCTTGTGCATTGTGCAAAATAATTTGTGAAATATCCTTATTTTCATTGCCCAATGCAATTCGATAGAGATTCGGCGCCTGATACCACGTTTCGACATAATACCGCTGAACAACACCTTGAACATGTACCGTCATGAATGCTTCTGTTTTGTATGTTGTCAGACTTTTTTGCATCTCTTGAAGTTGTTTTGCTGTCTGTGTAGCACTTTGTCCACACCCTGATAGCACCAGTGCCAAACTTACGGTTAACAGCAATGCAGCCCAATTTTTTCGCCGCACATGATCACCCCTGTCTATCCATCAAGAGAAATGTCCATTTCCCAGGAAATTTGTCGAAATGCAGGTCCAATCCATTGCAATAAATCAGAAGCTAACAGAGATTCTTCACTCTGTTGTTTTTCGCATGCGCATTCAGCCGCTTTCCCATGAACATACACGCCAATCATCGCGGCCATCTTTGCATCGTATCCACTTGCTAGTAGCCCCCCGATCAAACCGGCCAGCACATCGCCAGTTCCTCCCGTAGCAAGTCCGCTATTCCCCGTTTGATTGATCCACACCGTACCTTCAGGCGCCGCGATGACGGTGCCAGAACCTTTTAGAACGACCACTGCCCTTGTTGCGACAGCATACTCTCTTGCATAACGAAGGCGGTTTGCTTGTACATCACTCACAGAGCAGGTGAGCAATTGGGCAAATTCCTTCGGGTGTGGCGTGATCACCGTCGATTGCTTGCGTCTCGCAAACCAATTGCGTCCTTGATCGCCACTGGCAGCGAGCATTTGTAGAAAATCTGCATCCAACACAAGTGGAATGGTCACATCAGCAAATGCGAATCCAACGCCAATCTGAGTCTGTAACCCCTTCCCAATACCGGGACCGAGTACACCCGCATCCATCTCATGCAGCAATGAAACGAGAGATTCAATAGCAGTTTGTGACCCTACTCCAGTTCGTCCTGCATATCGCCTCACAACCACCTCTGCAGGAAATGCGGTGAGCCACGGGGAAGCGAGATCTTCTGGTGCAAAGTAGTGGACAAGCCCTGCACCAGCACGATAAGCAGCTTCCACTGTTAAACGAGCAGCCCCATACATTCCTTCACTTCCAGCAAGAACTCCTATGCGGCCAAATACACCCTTGTGTGAATTCTGTGGCCTAGGCCGATATCCTCGTGCAACCTCATGCTCCGTCACAAGGTAGTGATGGGCCCCCTGCGCTTTAGCCATGCTGTAGGTCATAGTCAAAGGAGCAACGACAACTCGGCCTACTCGACTTTTCCCTGGTTGTACATACAGACCTGGTTTAGCAAACCCACACGCCACAGTCACTTTTGCAGCTATGCAATCAGGATCAACTTGCCCCGTATCCGCATCTAACCCGGTGGGTAAATCGACTGCGACCACAGGCCGTTTAGCGCGATTGATCGCGCACAAAAGCGGTCGAATCTGATCTCGTACAGGCAAGCTACTGCCGTTTCCAAGAATTGCGTCGATGATCACATCCGCCTGTGCAAAGTCGTCCATTTCATTTGCCAGCTTCCCCTGCAACTTACGATAGGCGCCAAATTGCCCTTGTGTGAAAGTGGCAAGCTCCCATTCCTCCACAGCCAACCACACGCGAACCTCATAACCGAATGCGTGCAAATACCGTGCAGCAACGAGTCCGTCAGCGCCATTGTGACCTTTCCCTACGACAACGGCGATCATCGGAGTGCGTTTCGTCGATCTTTTAGCAGACGCAGACCTCTCCCCAATGAACTCAGATTCGCCCACGCCATCCACCAGATCAATCACCAGTTGAGCGATGCGCAACCCAACTGATTCCATTAAAGCCGGTGCCGCTATCCCTACTTCCTCTAGCAACGTAGCATCTAACATTTTCATCTCTGCACTTGTAACAAGTAACACGAAATTCCCTCCGATTTGTAGAGATATATTCACACTGCGGTACAAGTAGTACCGTCGACATCGTGACATTCAATCAAGATGAATGACAAAAGGCGCCATAAAGGCGCCCTTGTATTACGTAATGTGAAAACGTACGCTTATTGTGAGTATACAGTCACTGCGTTGGGATTGGGACTCCCTGGTTCTACGATTCCATTACCAGTAGCAAGTGTGCGACCCACTTGAAATCCCCAGCCAATGTCGCCACTTGGATACATAATCTGCACAGGATAAGTGCCGTTCCCAGCCCCCATCCACGTCACTTGATAACCAGCCGCCTTTAGTTTATTCGCCACCGACTGCGACCCGTACACCTGCACAGGAATCGTACTCGGCGCTGGTAAAGGAGGGAGACCCATCGAAGATCCCGTGGAGCCGTATGGTTTTAACATCGCGTAGATATGTTGTGGATTCAGCACATCATAGTAAGCACCTGTAATATAATTTTCTTGATTTATGCTAGGTACAGGTGCACTTGCAATCTGCATCGAATCTCCCAGATTACCTAACGTCACGTGGACGATCTTGGCTCCAAGTAAATCAACTCCAAGCCCAGTGAGATCTTTTGTATTCATATCCGTTGCAATATCGTTCTTCCACGTATTTATTAATCCGCCAACACTCGCCAAATCCGTGCCTGGACTCAGTAATTTTGTTTTTAACGCCTCGATGACTTGCGCTTCCGCATCCATTCGCTGAAAGTCATTCACTCGGACTGTGCTGCTCGCTTGATTTTGGCGGATTCGAATAAACGCTAGTGCCTGCTGTCCATTTAGCGTTTGCCAACCGGGATAGAGGTTTGCGTGACTATGCTGCGGATCGTAGAGTCGACCCGGAACATCGACACGAACTCCTCCGACTGCATTCACTGCATCTTCAAATCCCTTGAAATCAGTAACCACCCAGTGGTTGATTTTTAACCCTGTCAACTGTTCCACAGCCTTCACAGAGAGCTGAGCCGCCTGATTAGGATGCATTTGTGCTCCGATAAAAAAGAGACTCTTAATCTTCGGAATTGGATTATTGAATTGCGGTTGGGCAAACAGCACATTACGCGGGATCGAGATCAGGACAACTTTGTGCAGTTTCGGGTCAACATGAGCCACCATCAAAATATCTGCCTGTCCTCCACCTGTACCTAAACCAAGTGGTCCTGAAGGATTACGCGCATTGTTCCCAATCAATAAGATGTTTTCCTCTGGTGACCCAGCTACATCTCTGATCACCTGTTCCAGTGGGTTGCCACCGCCCGGATTCTTCACGGACGTATATACGGCTGCAAACGCAGTACCAAGTACAACCGCAGCAACGCCAGCACTAATGATCACCGCTAGTCTTCTGCGTTTCTTGCGCCGCACCTTGTCTATCGTTCGCCGATTTTGCGGGCGATTCCCTGAGGACTTCTGATTCATATTTTCAACCTCTCTATTAGGTATAAACACTAACAATCTCCATCGATGGCGATTGAGCCGTGATCAAGTCCTACATGCTGTCCGTTCTATCTATATCGATCTAGCCTCACACGTTCACTCCATAAAAAACGTTCTTAATTATATCATACTATCCGGACACTCTCACCACTGCAAACTAGCATGTGAACAGACGAGCATACACGATGGGATCCCTTACTCCAGCCTCTTTGAAACCTTTTAGACGCAATCGACAACTATCGCAAACTCCACAAGCCACTTCTTGTCCTTCATAGCACGATGCCGTAAGGACATAAGGTACTCCGAGCGACGTCCCAAGAGTAATAATCTCCGCTTTACTCAAATCCAAAAGTGGCGTCATAATCTCTAACGGTGTGCCCATAACTCCAACTTTTGTCGCCAGAGAAGCTGTTTTTGCAAATGCCTGGATAAACTCAGGTCGACAATCGGGATAGCCGCTATAATCAAGTGCATTTACACCAAGATAAATCGCTTCTGCTCCAACCACCTCTGCATAGGCAGTTGCAATCGACAAAAAAATGAGGTTGCGCCCAGGTACATATGTGACCGGGATTTCATCTTCGACAATTCCCGTATGCGGAACTTCAATATCATCATCTGTCAGCGCACTTCCGCCGATCGAATGCAAAAATGGAAGTTGTGCAATCCGATGCTGCCTCACCTCATAGAACGTTGCAACCTTTTTCGCCGCCTCAATTTCAATAGAATGACGCTGACCATAATCGAACGTGAGCGCATAGATCTCAAATCCTGCATGCTGTGCTACGCCCACGCATGTGGTCGAATCTAGCCCACCGCTCAAAATCACTACCGCTTTCTTCACCTGCATGAACGCAAGTCCTCCTCCTTCTTCTATGTAGCTCCAAGAGCAGACATTTACACGCCACGCTGATTCGGATCCCACAAGATCTTGTGAATTTGCAAACTTAGCTTTACTTCAGCCTGCCCCCCTTCAAGTATCCATTCTGCAAGTTCACGTGGTTGAATCTCTCCAAAAGCAGGGCTAAAGAGTGGCGTACATCGCAGATGAACTTCCGAAAGAACCTGACAGGCTTGTTCAAAATCCGCACGATTCGCGATGACAAATTTCAATTCGTCACAAGCGCGCAACTTCTCCAAATTCACTAGGTACATTTTATCCGTTTCACCAGAGCCATTTAGCTTATAATCGAGAATATAGCGCACCTTTGGTGACGAAACCTCATACAAAAACGGGGCAAGATCAATGGCGCCACTTGTCTCAATATGAATGTCCACAATTTGCGGCAGATGCGCGAGTTCTTTCAATAGTTGAATCACCTGTTTTGTATATAAAAGTGGCTCACCACCCGTCAAACAAATACGTTTTGCTCGAAAAGAACCTACTTTTTGTACAATTTCAGCAATGCTAAGCGTCATCTCCGCCTGATATGGCGGATAACTGTACGGCGTATCACACCATGTACAACGCAAAGGACATCCAAATAAGCGAATGAATATCGTAGGAAATCCAGTTGCTGTCCCTTCGCCCTCCACGGTCTCAAAAATCTCGACAAGAGGAAGCAAGAGTTCATGCGACAAGCCTTTTTGCTCTCTCGCGATTTGCATCACGACTCCATCTCCTCGCGTGAGACTTCAGCACAAGAAGTCGGAGTTTCCCACAGGACGACACGCTCAACCCGAGCTTTTGACCCCTCTTTTGCCAATGCCTGCGCAATCTGCTCGAATATCCAAACCACCATATTTTCCGCAGTCGTATTCATGGGCGGCAAGATGGCATTTAAATATTGGTGATCGAGGCGATCTACGACACTTTGCTTGACGATCCGTTTTAAATCTGAAAAATCAATTGCAAGACCAACATCATCTGGAATTGCGCTTGCGCTCACAAGCAATCGATACGTATGCCCATGGAGTCCCACACACTTTCCTTCATACGCATAAAGATGATGCGCTGCATCGAAGGTAAATTCTTTTGTCACACGAACACGCTTATTATGATAACGCAATTGCGTACGCTCGATGTCCACGCCTAATTGTAGTAATTTTTGAGGCACGACATACTCCATACTTACACCCCAACTTGATGCAGTAAAATTGATTGTCAATCATTTGCTGCAGCATCTGTATTTAGTACTTCCTTAATAAGCATCTCATACATGTTTGCAAATGTGAAGTAGTACGGAAAAAGACAATTACATCTATACATCGCATCCTTGCCTTGCCCTATCGAACGTGACATAATGGCTGGAAGTGAAGTGGTACGGCAACGTGGCGAAAGGTTGGATGAAATCTGTTCTCCAATATGAAGCGAATCCTGATCGGCCCTCCCAAAAAATCGCAACAACTGCGTGAGGAGCGCTTATCAAAATTAAAAGCGCTGCCGATTCTATCGTCAGACGCACTATCATCTGTCGCGTATGGATATCAAGCCGCGCTTTCAGAGATGGCCTTTATTGGAGTCGCAGGACTCTGGATCGGTCTTCCCATCGCAGCCGTGATCGTCCTGCTTCTCATCGCCCTTATCCTTTCCTACCTCCAGGTGATTCACGCATATCCAAATGGGGGAGGCGCATACGCCGTTGCCTCTGATCAATTCGGCCCCATTGCAGGCCTTGTTGCTGGAGTCGCGCTTTTAATCGATTACACGTTAACTGTAGCTGTTTCGGTATCATCTGGTATTGCGGCCATCACGACCGCCTACCCAAATCTCCTATCTTGGACAGTACCACTGTGTATTTTGGGTATTATTGGAATCATGATCATGAATTTACGTGGATTAAACGAGTCAGCCAGTCTATTTATGTGGCCTACATACCTCTTTATTATTTCAATTATCGCCATGGAAGTCATCGGCTTTATTCATTTGGGTCAAGCTGGATGGCATTATAAGCAAACTCCACAATTCGGGGTCTTGCCAAAGGAACTTACGATGCTTATCATCCTGCGTGCGTTTGCCTCTGGATGTTCCGCTCTCACTGGAATTGAGGCGATTTCAAACGCTACACCCCAGTTTTGCGAACCGACCACTCGCAATGCCCAAAAAACTTTGTTGTGGCTTGGCTTACTTCTTGCTCTCATGTTCGGCGGCACAAGTTACCTCACCTACATGAAGGGTCTACAAGTTAGCCCTAACTTTACCTTACTTGGGATGCTCGCGCAATCCTACTTCCATACTGGCTTTTTCTTTTACTTCCTCCAATTCACGACGTTCGCCGTCCTTATTCTAGCAGCAAATACCTCATACAGCGGATTCCCACTTCTCGCTGCGTTGATGGCACGTGATCGCTTCATGCCGCGCATGTTCGAACTGCGTGGCGATCGGCTTGGCTATTCAAATGGAATTATCGTACTAAGCGTCCTTGCAATTATTCTCGTAGTCGTTTTTAATGGACAAACGGATGCGCTCATTCCCCTATACGCAATCGGTGTTTTCTTGTCGTTTACGCTCGCACAAACTGGACTTGTCAAACGCTGGTTTACAACAAGAAGTAAGGGATGGATTTGGCGAAGTGCAATCAATAGTTTTGGCGGTTTTCTCTCTGCCATAGTTACGATTGTCTTTGCAGTCGCTAAATTTTCTCAAGGCGCATGGATTGTCATTGTAATCCTTCCCCTGCTGATCTACTTTGGGATCAAAGTTCGTCGCCATTATCATACAATTGCTAATGACTTGCGAATAAACATGGCGCAACTTAAACCCCATGCGCACAAAACAATCGTCATTGTGCCAATTGGCGGGATTAATCGGGTAGTTGCCGGAACTCTCTCCTACGCATTATCTGTTTCTGATCAAGTGATCGCATTTTACGTCGGTTTTGACGATGAATCGATTGAGTTGATGGAGAACAAGTGGTCCCAGTGGAATACGGGTATACGTCTCGTCACAGCGCGCAGTCAATATCGCTCCATTGTACGTCCGCTCATGCGTTTTTTAACGACCGTTGAAAATTGGGAAGGCGCACCCGATCACATCGTCGTTGCGATCCCACAATTTGTCACGCGTAAATGGTGGCACAATATACTCCATAATCAAACGAGCATTATGTTGCGCACCATTTTACTGTATCGCAAAGATATTGTAGTGACCACCGTACCTTACCATTTAATAGACTAAGGGGATCACGATGCAAATTTGGGTCGATGCAGATGCTTGTCCGCGAAATGTTCTCACCATCACAAAAGAACAGGCGACACTTCATCACATAGAAGTTATAACAGTTAGCAACTACAACCACGAGCATCAAGGGAGCAACCACATCACTGTCGATGCCTCATCGCAAGCGGCAGATATGGCCATCATTACACGCATGACAAAAGGTGATCTTGTGATTACACAAGACTATGGTCTAGCGGCGCTTGTCCTCGCGCGACAGGGGCTTGCGATATCAACGCACGGCCAGGAATACACGACATACAATATCGACCAATTACTCGCTATGCGAGCAGTCCATGCAAAAGCACGCCGATCCGGAAAGCACGCTAAAATACGCGGCCCGGCTGCCAGAACGCACGAAGATGACCTGCGCTTTCTGCAAATTTTGAAAGAGGTGCTAGTGCGAATGAAGTCGTTCCATTAGGGAAGTGTATAGAGGGATAGGATGTCTATGCGATTGAATCTATGACAGACATCCTCTCCCTCTAGTTTTTTCTATCCT
>JAKACV010000004.1 GCA_021821085.1 Bacillota bacterium
GCAAGCAGGGGTTTGGTGAAGTCTGGACATGCGCGCGGAGTGTACGATAGGTGGTACATGAGCACGCATGTCCAGCACAAGCCGAAGCCCTGCGCCGCAGAGTTCTCAACCCTTTTTGAACAACCTCCTTAAGGGATTTTCCCTCGGACACCGCATCTTTGCTGACGAGCCAGTAGGCTACCCGCTACCCGTGGCATTCAGGCTACTGACCCTGCCAAGCTGTTGCGTTCCTATTTGCTCATGTTACAGGTGGGTCGAATCTCCATCACCGAGTGGATTGATGAATTGCGCCGCGTTCCGCTTTACGCCATCATCAGTGGTTTCGTTCCTGGACACACCCCTGGCGTTGGCACTTTCTATGATTTCTTCGCTTGCCTTTGCCCCTTGGCCAGCCCTCATATCACCGGAAGGCTCAAACCAAAACGAAAAAAGAAGCTCGTCAAAGGTAAGAAAGGTGAAAAGGCACCTACCACGACACCCAAAAAGGTTGAGCGATTGGTCAATCGAATCCTGTTGCGTAAGTCTAGTGCCAAACCGTTGCCAACCGACCTCCTCATGTCCCTGTTTCGTGAGCAATTTGTACAGGTCTCCGTGAAACTCGGGATCATGGGCGACGTGTTCTCTCTCTCTCTCTCTCTGGCGACGACGGTACACCTATACGGACCGTAGCCTTTCCTCGTAGCAAGCGTACATGCGATTGTCGGAAACAGGGCATTGACCCGTGCACTTGTACCCGCCTTTATTCGCAACCGGATTGCGACATCGGATGGGATAGCCATCATAACTGCAATTACTTTGGTTCCCATTGAAGGCGTGCCCATTTGTCACAAAGGACTGGAGATGAAAGACAATGGGTACGACCATACCCGAGGTCGACGCAAGTACCGCTGCCCCTTAATGAAAAAGGGTGTCTGTACTTGTGATTCGCCTTGTTCTGACTCGTCCTACGGTCGATGCGTATACACCTACACCAAGAACAATCCTCGCTTATTCCCGCCCGTCGCCCGCCACAGCGACGAATGGAACGATGTCTACAAACGGAGAACAACAGTCCAGCGTTCGAATAAGCGGGAGAAGATCGACTACAAGTTTGAAGTCGCCAGACACCGCAGCACGAAGATGTGGCTGATCAGGATCTTCGGGATCATGATGTGCCAGCACTTGGATGCCTGGTACCAAGAGATTGACATCGACTTGAAATCAACGCTCTTTGCCGCGTAAAGCCACACGGAGATACACACTGCACAAGCGACGATTTTTCAAAATTATCTTTGTCGTCGCTTCTTTGTCATGCCTACTACGCTACGGCAGTCAGCGATTCATCCACGCTACGTTGCATTTCCAGTAAAAACCTTGAATAATTACGGCTTTTGTCTATTCAAGGACGTCCAAATGCCGAGAGGCTATCTCACACATCATTTTGCGCACCAAGCGCAAACAGATCCATGTCACCTGCGAACCGTCGAATATGCCCAAAACGCCCTGACGCTGGAGGTTCACATCCATGATCCGCCCACTGTTCGAGATACCTTAGCGCTGCTTCAAAATACGGTAACACGGGTTCTTGTCGATTGCGATTCTTAACAAGAAGCGCATCGACGTGATTGCCGTGATCAATTTCATACAAGCGATGCCATTTGCCAGCACCTTGCGCTCGCACTAGATCAGAGTAGGCTACCGCATGAAACGCATATGGCACAAGACAATCCCAATTGCCTGCAACCGAAAGCAGCGGTTTTGAAATGTTGCCTGTGTTTTGAAATCCTTCAATTCGCTCATTTAGCAATTCGGCACGTTCACGCCAAGGATACCCAGAAAGCGGAGATGGATCATTCAGCCATGCTTGATTCCAAGGGGCTTGAAAGGGACCCCACTCGGGATCGAGGTTGTGTCCGTAGAGCCATAATGAGACAACCCAATACATCGACATATACACCCCCCAGTGTGGCGATGATTCAGGTTGCAAGCCGGCTTCTAACAGCAGATCGCGCGCCTTATGACGTTCACTCTCTGTGCAATCACCGCGCCAGTTCATGAGAATAGGGTACGCATCCACATAAGTCGAAAGTGTAGTTAAAAGATGCCGTGTGCCTTTCGTCCACAAGGCGCCTTCCCAATCGACACCCCCGTCAAATAACTCTGGGTATTGTTCGAGCATAGCTCGCACCACATAACCGCCATTACTAACTCCAGCGATAAACGTTCGCTTGGGAGTTTCACCGTACAGTTGCTCTACCGCTTCAATAGCAGCTTCCGTAAGCGCACGATAATGCAATGTCCACTCAGAAATTTGCCTCGCGGCGTCGCGCAACGTGAGTCCAGGCGTCCCCTTGTCGCAAGCCGCATAGGCATACCCACGTGACAAGGCATAATCCCCCAGCAGCAGATCCAATGAATATTCACTTCGCTCCGCAGGTGTGGCGCCAATCATGATGTTACGATTCCACCGCTCTTGATCTGGAAAGCGAAAAATAGCATTTGCGGCTCCAATTTGCGTATGCCATACGCGACCTGGCACCGCATGGTCTATGCGCGGTCTGCGATATACGAGCGCCAAAGCATCAAGATGAACGCCAGTCCCCTTTGTCGTTAAATCTGATAACCACTGCCACGAATGATCCAAACGCTCCATACTAGCTTTTTCACCCTAACTCCTTTATGAACAACCTACACATACTGTGCGACCTGTTCAATCAATTTTGCCACCGCGAAAACCTTCTGTTCTTGCCGATAGTCGCCCACAATCTGTATGCCAAATGGAAAACCCGACTTCGTGCGGCCAATAGGCACAGCAATGCTTGGATAGCCTAGGACATTAACAAAAACAAGATACGGAAGAACGCGCTGACCCATGTTATTATATACATAATGTGTAATTTTACCATGCCTAGGAGCTGTCGTAGGATAGAGAGGAGTCAGAAGGACACCGTGGTCCTCAGTAATGGTTCGAAACTTGTCGCGAAACTGTTCAATCTGTTGTGGAAATGCGCGAATTGTTTGTTCGCTTGGTGGGAACAAGCGAGCACCAAGCAATAAACGCAGAACCCATTTATGATAGACGCTTTTCCCGCGCCCTGATTTCGTGAGCTCCGAAAAGAGATGAAAGGACGATCCTTCTCGAATCTCCTCAATCGTCTGCTTTCCGCGATCTTGTAATACAATATTTTTCCAAAGCGTAGTAACCCCTGTAAGCAACCCATCGTCTACCACGTTCACCGTCAATCCCACATCGCGCAACGCGATCACTACGCGTTCCATCCCTGCAGCAAGTTCCTCATCCAGTGGAGCCTTCTCTGTACCAGTCAACCATTTGATCGGCACATCACGCAACGTGAGCGGCTGAATCTCATGATCGCTCAAGACCTCATACAACACTTGGGCATCTGAAACATGACGCGCCAGTACCCCTGCAGAATTCATATGCAGGTGATGTGGATACGATGGGTATTCCCCTATTGTCGAAATTCGATCATACGTCGGACGCAACCCTACGAGGCCGCACAAATGAGCAGGAAGCCGAATCGATCCGCCGAGATCGCTTCCAATCCCCCATGGCGAAGCAAAGGATGAAATGAGTACCGCTTCTCCTCCGCTTGATCCGCCCGGAGTACGCAAAGGATCCAGCGGATGATTGGTCCGTCCGAAAAGCACATTGTCTGTCTCATGAGCCATCGTTAAGGTTGACATGTTTGTTTTGGCTACAATAATTGCGCCAGCAGTCTTGACGCGAGCAACAACTGCCGCATCCTCTGTGGCAATGCGGTCACGATACTTATGTACGCCGCCTGTGATCGGCAATCCTTCAACGCGATACATTTCCTTAATCGTCAGCGGCATACCGAGTAAGCGCGGTACATCTTGAAAAGAGTTCGCACACGACCTGCGCACCTGATCAGCAGCCTGCGCCTCTTCTAATGCAAGATCATAGCGTCGATACGCGATTGCGTTTACCTTGGGATTCACTTGCTCCATACGCTGTATATGCGCTGTTACGAGTTCTACTGAGCTAAATGCCCGTCGCGCCAATCCCTGCATCATATCTGTGGCAGATAAGTGCGTCAGATCACTTGTCACGTCCTTCTCTATCATCATGTCCTTTTACACCCCTGTAACGAACAGACTCACGATTCGAACCGATCTAATGAATGAGATTCACGGCCATCCCGATTGCACCAATGACAAAACTCGCAATAAAAGCAATAAGCGCCCATCGACGTTTTGGAACTGCAATAAAGATAATAAGAAACATCATAGATATAGCGACTAAAATCCCCGAAAAAGAGGCATACAAAAATTGATACGATGTCATCCCAGTTCCCCCTGCCAAACTACCTCCATCATACATGAACGCGCTCTAAAATGTAGGATGATCTTTCTTAATAGTTTTCGGTCAAACCCGTCCACTTTGCTGAAACAGACACATTTTGTAATATAAACCCTCTTTTGCCAGTAGTTCTTGATGCGTCCCTCGCTCAATAACCTCTCCGTGATGTAAAACTAAAATGATGTTTGCATCTTGAATGGTCGACAGTCGATGCGCAATCGCGATCGTTGTCCGCCCCTGTCTCATCCGCATTAATGCCTTTTGAATCGCTTCTTCTGTCTCCGCATCAACACTGGCTGTTGCCTCATCAAGAACAAGAATTTTCGGATTGCGCGCCATTGTTCGTGCAAAAGCGAGCAATTGGCGCTGCCCGGACGATAAAGTTGACCCACGTTCACCTAATGACTCATGATAGCCATGTGCAAGTTTTGAAATGTAGGTATCGGCCTGCACAAACTGCGCCGCAGCTACGATTTCGTTCTCCGTAATTTCTGTATTCCCCAATTGAATATTCGAATAAATATCTCCGACAAATACGAATGGATCTTGTAACACGAGACCAATCTTTTTGCGCAACTCAGCATTTGCAAACTGACGCAGATCAATTCCATCAATCGTAATGCGACCGTGATTCACAGCATAAAATCTCATCAATAAATTAGCGGTAGAGCTTTTTCCACTCCCAGTATGCCCAACCAGAGCCACCATTTGACCTTGTTTTACATAAAATGATATATTTTTCAAAACGTCTGTCTTCCCATCATAGGAAAACGACACATTTTCAAAGCAAATCTCGCCATGCGCAATATGCGAATGATTCTCACCCTCCTGTACGGGGGCAAGATCGTCTTCGTCGAGTAATTGAAACACGCGATGAGACGACACCATGGCCTGCTGAAACGAATTCAATCGAAACATCATTTGATTTACCGGTTCAAAAAATTGATCCAAATAACTAACAAATGCATAGAGCACCCCTAAATCGACACGCTGGACCAATGATTGTAACCCAAAAAATCCCAATACAAGAATCAATGCAACGAGATACAACGCATCTACGAGCGGACGCAATAGTAAGCTATTGAACGTAATGTTTCTCATGCGTGCACTGCGATACGCCTGATTTATTTCCCCAAACTCCGCCTGCATACGCGGTTCTTGCCGCATCGCTTGAATGATATACATTCCCTGTAATGCCTCGCTCAACTTTGCGTTAAGTAAACTTAACCGATGTCTAGCCAAGTGAAAAATAGGTGAACTAAAATGCCTGTATAACGCCATAATTCCAATGATGATTGGAGCGATCACCACGCAAAATAAAGCCAATTGAAAATTCAAGAAAAACATTGATACATAAATACCTATGAGCAGAACGATGTTTTGAACAAATGTTGATAACACACTGACGTACATATCTTTAATGGATTCGGTGTCATTCGTAATCCGCGAGACCAGCATCCCACTTGGGGTTCGATCAAAAAATGAAAGTCCTAACCGTTGTACCTTAGCAAAAACGTCAATTCGCAACTGTTGTATAATCTGTAAAGCGACCTTTTGAAAGAGAACGAGTTGGATCAAATTAAATACCGCTGTAGCCACCTGAAGACCTAAGTAGGTCGCTGCCAACTCCACGAGCGGAGTATACAGAAACTGGCGTGGGACCAAGTAGCGATCGATAAACACCTTGATTAAAATGGGGCCAAGAACGTTTGCCCCAGTCGCCAGAATCAAGAGGATCAATGCGAGCATCAACGTCCTCGCATGTGGTCTAATATAGCCCAGCATGCGCAACAAAACGGCTCCCTCAATAGGCACCACCCGAACATTATCCATATCCATCATGCGCGAACCCCCCCTTGTTCGACAAGATCCTCTAACTGCTGACTTCGATACATGTCCGCATAGAGACCATCAAACCGCATCAAGTCGCCATGCGTTCCCGACTCAGCGATGCGCCCTTCATCCAGAACAATGATGAGATCTGCATGCTCCACCGCACTCAAGCGATGCGCCGAGATCAGTGTCGTTTGCCCCCGGCGTCGGTCTCTTAACTCATCTAAAATGTGTACCTCTGTTTTCGCATCGACTGCAGAGAGGGAATCGTCCAGAATTAAAATCTCTGCGTCCAATAAGAGTGCTCGCGCAATCGAAATGCGTTGCTTTTGACCGCCTGACAAGGTAACGCCACGTTCTCCGACGACCGTTTCATAACCCATTGCGAATCGCAAAATATCCTCATGAATAGCCGCAATTCTGGCCGCATCCGCAATTTGCGCTTGTGTAGCCTGCGTGTTCGCGAAAGCAATGTTTTGCGCAACCGTTGCAGAAAACAAGAAATGGTCTTGTGGGACATAGGCTATCGCCTGCCGCAAGGAACTCTTTTGCACATCATAAATCGAATATTCCCCAATTCGAATATCGCCCTTCGCAACATCAAATTCGCGAAGAAATAACCGCAACAACGTAGTCTTACCACTACCCGTTCGTCCCACGATACCCAGTGTCTGCCCTTGTTTGACCGTAAAGGACAACTCTTGTAAGCGCGCCGGTAAATTCGGCTGGTACGAAAATTCTGCAATGTGCACAGAAATATCCCCATGCAAAGAAACGGCAAGTGCAGCCTCGCGATCGGAAATATCTTCTTGCATGTCAAGCAATGTACGAATGCGGTCGTACGATGCATGCCCGCGCTCTACAATATTAAATAGCCAGCCAAAAGCCAACATCGGCCAAATCAGTTGTCCTAAATACATCGAGAAAGTCGTCAAACTCCCGATCGACAGTTGTCTGTGTGCCACATCATAGCCGCCAACCACAATACTTAAAAAATAGGAGAACCCCACGATGATCTGAATCGTCGGATCAAAGAGGGAATCGATCTTGGCAACTGAATAGTTTTTAGCAACCACGTCATTCGATAAGGAAATAAAATTTTCTATCTCAACTTCTTCCTGTCCAAACGCTTTGATGACTTTCATCCCAGAGATATTTTCTTGTACGCGATCATTCAGATCAGAAAAGGCAGCTTGCGCCTTATCAAAACGATAATGTAACATTTTACCGTAACGACTGGTAGCATACGCCATAATCGGCATTGGCAATAACGCCACAAACGTTAATGTGGGACTAATGGTAGAAATCATTGTAACCACAACAACCGCGCCTGTCGTCAGTGAATCAACAAGAGTTAAAATGCCATCCATGGCAGTCTGCTCAACCGCCGAAATATCATTTGTGGCATGCGCCATCAAATCTCCCACGCGCTTTGTCTGATAAAACTGCGGGGACATTTTCGTAAAATGAGCGAAAAGTTGTGTGCGAAGTATTGTCGACAACTCAAGAGCCGCACCAAATAACAACCATCGCCAAAGATACCGCAACAAATAAGTGGACAAAGCTACAAAAAGGATGAGACCTACCCATTGCACGAGATGCCCCACGGTTAAGTCTTTTCGTTGTAATGCATCCATGACCAGACCAACAATTTGTGGTGGAATAAGGTTAAGTAACGCAACGAGAACAAGTGTAGACACAGCGGCTATATAGCGCCATTTTTTCCTTCGAAAATACCATAGCAAATCAAGAAATACGCGCAAAAGATCATCTTCCTTTAACCAAAAATCAGTTGTGGGTAAACGGTGGTCAAAATCAGTGCGTGAGGATACAAGAATCTGTGGGCAATTTTAAAGAAGCGAATTGAGTTGAAGAAGAATATGAACCCCCATTCTGAATAATAACTATATATTGTAGTATGTAGAGTAAACATATACTATATTATAAAAACTATGCAACCATTTTTCTGTGTTAGGAGACCATATCCATGAAACCCATATCACCCTCGCCACAATTCCCCATACCGATCACTGGCATCATTCTCGCAGCAGGAAAGTCCTCGCGCATGGGACAACCAAAGGTACTACTCGATGTTGCAGGACAACCACTCATCCGTTTCTCCACACTAGCTGCCCTAAAGGCGAAGTTATCCTCCTTAACGATTATTTCTGGAGAATGGCACGATCAGATTGCACAGGCCGTCGCGGATCTCCCTGTTTCTGTAATCCATAATCAACATGCAAACGAGGGAATGTCTTCCTCTCTCCGTCTTGGCATCAACCTGGCCAAACAGCGTGGGGCACGCGCATGCATAATTATCTTAGGTGATCAACCTTTCGTATCCCACTCTCTCATCACCTCGTTATGGACCACCTATAGGCAGCATAGAATGCAAGGAATCCGCATCGTCCGACCTACCTACGACGGAATGCCAAATCACCCCGTTCTCTTCGATGCATCCCTGTTTCCCGAATTTGAAGCACTGCGCGGTGACGAGGGTGCTCGTTCCATCGTCGCCGCGCATCAAAGCGCAACCATGCTTGTGCCATGCCAAGAGCCCCTATGGCACCTTGACATCGACACAATGGACGCATGGGAACGCGCAAAGCCACATTTGCTCCGTCGATTGAAAGAATAGTCAATCAGCGTTGCGTCGATGTTGCACGACTTGAGCCACAATACTCACCGCAATCTCGTTTGGGCCCTCAGCTGCAATGGCAACACCAATGGGAGACCGAACATATCCGGGTACCGAATCGGGTGCAAATAGTCTCTGTGTTCGTGTGCGCGGACCCAGTATACCAAGATAGGCAGGTCTCTGCTTGCGCAAAAAACGCACCCAATCGACATCCCACTTAAAACTATGCGTCATAATAAATGCGTAAGAGTCTTCTTTTAATGTCAGATGACCCTCAGCTACACTTGGTTGTAATTCTAGCAACTCGGTTGCCTGCGGAAAAAAGTGTGGCTGCAAATACGCGCTCCGCGGATCCACAACCGTTACACGAAATCCAACCTGAGCTAACAACGCGACCAAGGGACGAGCATCTGGACCTGCACCAAATACATATGCGACACTTTGTGGAGCCAGGTGATCAAGGAAATACATCGATTCTGGCGCAACTTCCATATGACTTTTCTCCTTGAATTCGGCGAAGCGAAGCAACCGCTGTTCCCATTCCTGATCGAGTGCAACCTCGCCTAGTGAACCTTGCGTTTGTTCATCCGCATCCAGCATGATGGTGCTCATGTGAATCGAAATACCCAACTCATCAATCACCGTGTGTGCAGGAACCTCCATTCTGCGCACAAAATGAACTGCGCGACCACGCCCCACTTCGCTGATCATCCGACTCCACACCTGTGATTCTGGCGTTTCTTCAAACCAGTCAATACGCTCTAACAACACGTCAATCACACCATTGCAGCCCGATCCCATCCCCCATCCTTCATCCGTTTCGGAAGCCAAGTGGTAAGTGTGAAGGCGCGCTCCGCTCTCGCGAAAGAGGTTTTTCGCGCGGTACAAGATGTCCCCTTCTAGACATCCTGCGCTAAGCGTTCCAAAAAACTGATCATCTCCTATGATCAACATCTTGGCCCCTTCTCGACGATAGGCAGACCCTTGAACTCTAATAATGGTCGCAAGAACAACAGACTGTCCCTGCTGCATAAACGTGAGCAGTTGCTCTGTGACTTCATTCATCTTTTCCGCCAAGCGAGCTGGCCTGCCCTCCTCTACTCTATCCTGGACGCACGCAACAATGCCTTTTTTACATACACAGAGCATAGATGCGCGCGATATTGTGCACTCGCAAAGAGATCGTCAGCCATAACGCCATCTTCTGCCGCAAGCTTGGCCGCATCGCTTATGGTCGCAGGGGTGAGAGGGCGTCCAAGTAATGTATTTTCCACATCGTGCGCACGATAGGGGACATCCCCAGCTCCTGTAATCGCTACGCGAATATAATTGACTTGACCCTGATTCACGCCAATCACAGCCGCAACCCCCACAACCGCATACCCAGAGGCAGGGTGCGCGAATTTTTCATATACACCTCTCGTGTGCGCGGGCGGTATCGCAAAAGACACCCCGGTCAACATACTATTTTCCGGAAGAGCTGTGATAAGTGGACCTAGGAAAAAGTCTTCTGCTGCATACGTTTCACTTCCTTCAACACTCACCACCTGTAGATTCGCATCGAGCGCAAGCGCCACTGCAGGCAGATCAGAGGCCGGATCTGCATGCGCGAGATTCCCACCGATCGTGCCGCGGTTACGTACCTGCAGATCCCCTATTTGACTTGCAGTTTCGGCGAGGATCGGAAGTTTTTCACGCACAAGCGGATTGGTCATAATCTGATCGTGCGTAAGTAACGCTCCAACTGTCAGGCGATCTCCTGTCACCCGTACCGCGCGTAGACCCTCCACTCCCGCAATATCAATCAACGTATCAGGACTTGTTAAACGCAATTTCATCATAGGTAGTAAACTGTGTCCACCCGCAATCAATTTTCCCTCTCCACCTGACGCCCGCAAAAGTTCAATTGCCTCACGTATCGAAGAGGCTCGTTCATAAGCGAAAGCACTTGGAATCACGCAGACACACTCCCTTTTTGCATGGCTTGCCACACCTTCTCAGGGGTAAGCGGCATGTCGAGATCACGCACGCCAAATGGTCGTAAAGCGTCAATCACTGCGTTGACGACCGCTGGTGTAGAGGCAATCGTTCCCGTTTCGCCGATCCCCTTGACCCCAAGCAAATTTTGCGGGGCGGGTGTTTCAGTAAATGCCGTTTCAAATTCCGGAAAAAAATGTGCCTTTGGCATCGCGTAGTCCATAAAGGTTCCCGTCAACAATTGACCCCGGTCGTCGTAGACCGCACCTTCCCAGAGTGCTTGACCAATCCCTTGGGCAATTCCGCCATGCACCTGACCTTCTGCAATCATCGGATTAATCACGCGACCACAATCATCTACGGCAACATAGCGTAAGATCGCAATCTCCCCTGTCTCCCGATCCACTTCAACCATGCAAAAATGCGAACCAAACGGATAAACAAAGTTAACAGGGTCATAAAAAGAATGACCTTCCAAACCTGGTTCGACACCTGCTGGAAGATTCCATGCGAGGTACGCCTGTAATACAACCTCTTGAAAGGTAACCTGTCGCACCGTTCCCGACTCGTGTCCCGAGATATAAAAAATGCCATTTTGAAACTCTACTTCTGCTTCAGAAGCCTCAAGCATATGTGCAGCAATCTTACGCGCCTTTTCAATCACGCGATCAACTGCAATTGCAAGCGCATTGCCCCCAACTGGAGTCGTACGCGAACCATATGTCCCCCAGCCCATCGCAATGCGATCCGTATCCCCGTGTACAATTTCGACATCATCAATCGGGATCCCCAAACGATCGCCCACAATTTGAGCGAAAGTCGTCTCTTCTCCCTGTCCATGTGGTGAGGCTCCCGTAAATACGGTCACTTTTCCCGTAGGATGCACTCTCACCGTGGAACTCTCCCAAAGTCCACCTTGGAAACCGACAGCTCCCGCAACTTGTGAAGGACCTAGCCCACAAATTTCCACATACGTCGTACAGCCAATCCCGATATAGCGTCCTTGACTGCGCAACTCTTCTTGCTCTTGGCGAAACTCCTCATACTTCACCATGCCAAGTGCTTTATCTAAAGATTGCTGATAGTTTCCACTGTCGTATTCGAGGCCTAATGCCGTATGGTAAGGAAATTCATCTGCACCGATCAAATTCTTGCGTCGCACTTCGACTGGATCCATACCGAGCTCCAACGCAAAGAGATCGACGATCCGTTCAAGAACATACGTCGCTTCCGGTCGCCCTGCCCCTCGATATGCATCGGTAGGAGTGGTATTGGTAAAGACCCCATAGACATCCACTTTTGCATGTGCAAAACGATAGGCTCCAGGAACAATGAGACCAAATAAAATCGTTGGCACACCAGGACCTGCAGTTGACAAATACGCGCCCATATTCGCGATATTGTGGACGCGAATCGCCGTAAGTGTACCATCAGCCTCCCCAGCGACCTCTACATCTAAAATCATATCGCGACCATGCGTCGTAACAAGGAAGTTCTCCCTTCGCTCTTCAGTCCACTTAACAGGAACGCCAAGCTCCATTGCAGCAAATCCAACAAGGGCCTCATCAGGATAACAGGCGATCTTTGATCCGAAGCCGCCGCCAACGTCAATGGCCAAAATTCGAATGTGATGCTCTGGCAAACCTAAAATACCTGAGAGCAAGAGTCGATGAATATGTGGATTTTGCGAAGTCAGCCACATCGTCAGACTCCCTGTACTCGCGTTATACTGCGCAACGGAAGAACGCGGTTCCATCGCATTTGGAATCAGTCGTTGTTGAACAAACCGATGACTCACGTGAACGGGAGCATTTGCAAACATCTCGTCTGTCGCATCGCCAGCTTGCCAATGAAAGGCAACATTATTTGGAGCATCCTCATGAACAACAGGGGCCATTTTACCCATCGCAGCTTCCTGATTCACGACGGCTGGAAGTACCTCATATTCCACCGTAATCAATTCAAGCGCGTCTTTTGCTGCATACAAGTCATCTGCAACGACCATCGCCACGCCATCGCCTACATAGCGAACCTTATCAATCGCCAATGCATAATGCGCAGTGGTCTTAATATCAGAATCTGGAGGAAGCCACGCCGTGGGAATTGGGCCGATTTTTTGAACGATGTCTTTCCCTGTAAACACAGCAAGAACAGACGGATGTTCTAGCGCTTTTGACACATCGACACGCTTAATCACCGCATGTGCATAAGGACTGCGCAAAATGGCCGCATGCGCTAGGTTTGGCAGCTTCACATCATCTGTATAAGTGCCTTGTCCTGTAATTAAACGCGGATCTTCTTTGCGTTTAACTTTACTCCCAAAAACACCACTCATGCACCTATCTCCCTTCTATCACATCGCGAACAATATCAGGCGCCGCCACTTCGCTATCAATGGCAGACGTTTCTGTGTGACTCGCTGCATATTGAACCGCTCGCACGATATTTTGATATCCCGTACAGCGGCAAATCACTCCTTCAAGACCATGCCGAATCTCCGCTTCTGTCGGATGTGGATTCTGTTGCAGCAATCCAACGGCAGTCATCATGACCCCCGGAGTACAAAAACCGCACTGCAATCCATGTTTCTCCCAGAACCCTTCTTGAACAGGATGCAATTGTTCCATCGTTCCCAATCCTTCTACCGTCGTGACGGTCTTCTCGTGTGCTTGAACAGCCAGTACCGTACAAGACTTCACGGCTCTCCCATCCAATAACACAGTGCACGCTCCACATTGACTCGTATCACAACCAATATGCGTACCGGATAACAGGAGCTTCTCCCGCAACATATGTACGAGAAGCAGCCGCGGCTCAACTGTAAGAGAATGTAGCTTACCATTTACGTTTACCGTCACTTGCGTCTCTTTCATTCCCAAATGTAGTCCTCCTCTGAATGATCTCCCCAAATTCACAAGCGATCACAGCCCTTATTGAGGTAATTCAAGTGATGCATTTGTTTTCATATCGTCGTCTACATTCTTAAAAAACCGTCCAAGTAACATACGCGCTACACTTCCCATGACGCGTTGTCCCACGGATGCAAGCAATCCAGTGACTTGAATGTCCGCAGCGCACTCAATTTCTGTACCTGCATTTGTTTCGATGAGTGACACAAGCGAATCCGCATGAAGTTCACCTGGTTTCCCGCTCCCCAATAACAAAAGTCGATAGTGTTCTGGTTCAACCTGTTCCAACAGGCGAACCTCACCCGAAAACATCCCTTTAATTGGCCCCACATCAAGCCCTAGCTCTGCATCGAACGCCCCATCCGCACGTGATTGCAAGCGTTTACAGCCAGGCAGTGTCCGTTGTAGTACCTGCTCATCTTGCAAATGCCGCCATACAACAGAGCGCGGATGATTGAAGGAATATCGAAATTGCATATTCAAAACCACATTCCCTCCTTCCGTTTTACTTCTATGAGCCATTCCCTAAAAAAGAACCGAATGTACAATCACAGGAGAGTCTTAGCATTTATGCTAGCATTCTATTTTATATCTGACAATTACTATTTCATTAAATTTTCTATCTATAAGAGGTTGTTCAAAAAGGGTCGAGAACTCTGCGGCGCAGGGCTTCGGCTTGTGCTGGACATGCGTGCTCATGTACGTACCTCCTTCGTACACTCCGCGCGCATGTCCAGACTTCACCAAACCCTTGCTTGCATCTTACCTCAACCCTTTTTGAACAGGCTCTATAAGAAGTAAATAGATTCACGTAGATTCACCTTTTAGCACATAAATAAATCACGAGCAAAAGGGGCACTTTCCAACCCTTGCTCGTGATTTTGACAGAGTCCGTACTCTAAAAACACGTTACGAATGCAACCGATAAACTCGACTCTCATATGGCCGTAGTGTAAAATGCGCAGGCGTCTCACTCGGATCGACATCGTAGTTCGCAATTATCAAATCAAAGGTCGAATAAACCAGTTCTTTAGGTAAGTCAAAGGTCGGGTGTTCACCATAAAAATTGTTCACAACAAGCCAAACTTCATCCCCGAGCGTCCGCGTATACGCATAAATTTCCGAATGGTCATCAAGAATCAAATCATATTTTCCATACACCATAATCAAATGCTCTCTACGCAGTGCAATGAGTTTTTGATAATAATGAAACACAGAATTCGAATCGTGTAACGACTCTTCAACGTTCACCGTCACATAGTTCGGATTCACGTTGATCCAGGGAACACCAGTTGTGAATCCTGCATTTGGATGTGCATCCCATTGCATCGGCGTACGCGCATTATCTCGACCTTTAGCCTGGATAATGTGCAACAAAGCGTCCGGGTCTTCACCACCTGCGATCACACGATCCTTCCAGAGGTTATGGATTTCCACATCGCGGTAATCCTCAATGCGATCAAATTTCACATTTGTCATCCCAATTTCTTCACCTTGGTAGATATATGGAGTCCCTTGTTGCATATGCAAAAAAGTCGCCAACATCTTCGCTGACTGCACGCGATACTCCTGATCACTTCCGAATCGAGATACCGCACGAGGCTGATCATGATTGTTCAGGTAGAGGCTGTTCCATCCCTTCCCGTAGAGATCATTTTGCCAACGCGACATAATCTGCTTAAGATCCGCCAACTCCCACGGCTCAAGCGACCATTTTCCAGCTGGCCCAGACATCTCTACATGCTCAAACTGAAAGACCATCGAGAGTTCACGCCGTTCCTCTCCCACATAGAGCAGTGCATCTTCTGTGGACACACCACCTGTTTCTCCGACGGTCATCATATCGTATTTGGATAGCACCCGATCGTTCATCTCACGCAAATAGTTATGAACGTTTGGTCCGTTCAGAAAATACTGGCCACCCCATGCATATCGCTTATTTGTCGGGTTAGGCGCATCAGGTAAATCTTCCACTTTTGAAATGGCGTTAATTACGTCCATCCGAAATCCGTCAATTCCCTTATCTAACCAAAAGGTCATCATGTCATAGATTTCGTTGCGTACACGTGGATTTCCCCAATTGAGATCCGGCTGTTTTTGTGTAAACAGGTGCAAATAGTACTCTTTTGTACGCTCATCATAGTTCCACACGGAACCGCTAAAAAATGAAAGCCAATTGTTTGGCTCATGACCATCTTTTCCTTCACGCCAAATGTAGTAGTCGCGATATGGATTCTCTTTAGATGAGCGCGATTCAATAAACCACGGATGCTCATCTGACGTATGATTCGCCACCAGATCCATGACAAGCTTAATCCCGCGTTCATGCATCGCATCTAACATTTCATTAAAATCTTGCATGGTGCCAAATTCACTCATGATTTCGCGATAATTACTTATGTCGTACCCGTTGTCGTCATTTGGCGATTCATATACTGGGCTCAACCAAACTACGCTCACACCAAGCTCCTTGAGGTAGTCTAAACGAGAAATAATCCCTCGTAAATCCCCGATACCATCGCCATTGCTGTCCATAAAACTACGCGGGTAAATCTGATAGACGACAGCTTCTTTCCACCAAACACGTTCCAAACAAGTACCTCCTCGTGCACCTCTTGATTTGTTGCCGATTATCCTTTAACGGCACCTGCTGTAAGCCCGGACACAATCCATTTGCGAAAGATAATCACCAAAATGAGAATCGGAATAATCGAGATGACCGATCCCGCAAAAATACTGCCGTAAGGCACATTGTATTCGCCACTAAAGAGCGCAATCCCCACTGGAATCGTCCGCATATTATCTTGTGAATTAAATGTCAGCGCCATGAAAAATTCCGTCCATGCAGCGACAAATGTAAACACAGCAGCCGTAAACAGCCCTGGAGTCGTGACAGGTAAAAAGATGCGCCAATACGTTTGAAAGACACTCGCTCCATCCATTTTCGCCGCTTCAAATAGAGCACCTGGTATCTCCAAAAAATAATTGCGCAAAATCCAGATGGCAAATGGCATATTGAACGCTGTATACGGAATAATCAAGGCCTGATAGGAATTTAACCAACCTAGTATTCGCATCAGCATATATAACGGAGAAATTACCGCAATCTCCGGAAACACAGAGATCACGAGAAGTGCGATCATGAGCGGTACTTTGCCGCGAATAGGTAAACGTGCAACAACAAATCCCGCCATACTCGCGAATAACAAGACAATCACAGTTGAACTCACGGCGACGATAACACTATTCCAGATAAATCGAGAAAAGTGATACACCGTAAATGCGCGGACATAGTGCAATAGCGTCCAGTGCGTGGGAAACAATGAAGGTGGATACGCGCTAATATCGAGATTGGGTTTGAACGAAGTGACAAACATCCAGTAAAAGGGAAGCAAGATGATTAATAAAAACGCGATTAATACCACATAGCCGATAACAATTTGCCGTTTACTACGAATCATGCGTCTCCCCCCTTCACAATCGAACGGAACGCCGACAGAAAGACCAGACAAACCACTAAAACAAGAATGACTGTGCTCACTGCAATCGCGGAGCCACGTCCAAACTGCAAATCTTGAAATAAGATTTGGTATCCAAGAATCGCCAGTGACTGTGTCGCATTTCCGGGCCCCCCACCAGTGAGTACAAAGGGCAAATCAAACACACCAAATGCTTGTAAAATGCGAAACAATCCGGCGAGCGCGATGCTTCCACGCAACAGCGGCAGCGTTACTTTCCAAAAGGACTGCCAACGATTTGCACCATCCATATAGGCTGCTTCGTAATATTCTTCAGGGATCATTTGCAACCCGCCAAGTAAAATGATCACCACAAACGGCGTCGTTTTCCACACATCGGCCACCATCATTGCGATAATAGCACTGCTCGACGTACCGAGCCAAGTAATAGGGGCTTGAATGATGTGCATAGATTGTAATAAATAGTTTAAAACACCATAAACCCCATTATAGATGTATCCCCACATTTGCGCCGAAATGACCGTAATCAACGCCCACGGAACGAGCATAATGACAAGCGATATATTTTTTAAGCGCTGCACATTATTAATCGCAAGTGCAATTAAAAGCCCAAGCACCAGTTCGACGATGACAGTGACTACCGCGTACATCACCGTGAACTCAACACTGTACCAATACACAGGACTATGAAGCAAAATGTTATAATTCGCTCCAGCATTAAAGCTCATCAAATATCCATTTTGCGTCAACGTCACGTGGTTGAGACTCATGTACATGGAGTATAGAATCGGAAAAATCGTAATCGCCCCGATAATCAGAAGCGCGGGCAATAACATAAGGTACCCAGATCTGCGATCAGATCGCCCTAAGTCGGAGCGACGTTTCGCACCACGATGCTGCTCTACCGTTGCGTCCATCTTCCATCCTCCTTTACAGACAGTGGCCGAAGAACACAGCTTCAGCCACTGCATCAGGTCTACAACTTATAGACCGCCACTTGTACTTACTGCCTGTTTCATTTGCTGTTGTGCATCTTGCAATGCCTTACTTGGGCTCACTGTCCCTGACAGCGCCGCATTCACGTTACTATATAAAGCCTGTGAAATTTGCGGATAATTCGGCGTCTGATCAGGTCGTGAAACGAAGTGCATTTTGCTCGTCAATTTGAAAACCGGACTTGCATTTTGAGTCGCAGGATCTGTAGCAACCGAGGCATTAGTTGGCAGTTCGGAATACTTCACTGCGAGAGTCGTCTGCGCCTGCTTTCCTGTCATCCAATTGATAAATGCAAGATCTGCCGCCACGTTTTTAGAATGCGGATTCACATATAAATTCCATCCACCGACGCTGCTGTAACCAGAGCCGCCATTAAAACTGGGCAATACCGTTACGCCAACTTTACCCACAACCTGTGAATCAGAAGGATTTTGCGAGTTAGCCCATGCGTATGTCCAATTGCGCAAAAACGCTGCGTTCCCTTGATCAAAAACAGCCATGGATTGCGATTCCTTAAAGGTATCTTCCGAATTAGGTGAAACACCACTTGTGATCAACCCGCGCATGAACGTAAGTGCCTTAAGCGCTTGTGACGAATCAATGGTCGGTTGCCCTTGTGCGTTCAATACAGATCCGCCCGCATCCGCAAGGTATTCTGTGAAGTCGCAAGTCAAACCTTCATAAGATGCACCCTGCCATACGAATCCGTACTTTACAAGACCCTGCTTTTGAAGTTGCTGCGCTTCCTGTTTCAATTGCGCCCATGTTGTCGGTACAGGAAGATGTGCCTTTTGCAGTAAGTCTTTGCGATAATACAAAAATCCAGAATCCGCGAAAAATGGCGCCGCATAAATTTGCCCCTTATAAGTCGCCCCTTGAACTAAGCCATTTGTAAAACGCGACCAAAAAGAAGACGGCAAGATGGTGCTCAGAGGTAGCGCTAGTTGTGCATGAGCAAATTGGGCAGGCCAAATCACGTCTCCCATATACACATCAGGAGTCGAGGATCCTCCACCAATCGCAGTGGACAAACTGGCACTATTGGTGTTTGTACTATTACTTTGGTTTTGCAATACCACTTTAATTTTCGGATATTGTTTCTCGAATTCTGCAATTAAGGTGTTACGCAATCCTGTGTGCGTAATCGGCGGTGCTGCCCAAACAATCGTGCCACTCGCATTAGAGAAGTTAACCGTTTTTGACGTTGAAGTAGTCGTCGTTGGTGCAGGTGCGCTTGCTTGATTGGACCCCGTATTGGTTCCACAGCCCGCAACTAAACTCCCTAATCCCAGCATTGCGACAGCGAAGGTCGCTCCTTTATGCAACTTTTTCATCTTTATATATCCCCTTTTTATGAGTGAATGGTGGTCACAGACTCGCGTTCAACGAGTTGGTGCGGCAAATAATAGGTGCCGCTCAGAGGCTGTGAGCCATCTGCACGGATGGTTTGTAGTAATACCTGCACGACTCGTTCACCAATCGCCGCAAAGGGCTGGGCGATTGTCGTGAGGGCTGGTGTCACCATGCGCGCGATACTCAGGTCGTCAAATCCAACAACCGAAAAATCATCCGGAACTTTCAGTCCATGGTCGTGAAGGCAACGCATCGCCCCAATCGCCATTTCATCACTCGCTGCACAAACTGCAGTTAATTGATTGACATCTTGACGCTCTAGTAATTTGTTCATGGCAGCATATCCCCCATCAAATCGATAGTTGCCGCCTTCTACATACTCTTCTCGAAATGCAATCTGATCATGCGCTAAACCCGCTCGATATCCTTGCAAGCGCAAAGCACCTGTGGCATCGTTTTCAAGTTCGCCTGATATCATTCCGATACGCCGATGACCGCGTGCAACAAGATAAGAGACCACATCAAACATCGCTCGAACGTCGTCTACCTTAAATGCCGGGAGCGGTGTTTTTGCAACCGTTTCTGCAAGCGCCAGCACGACGGGGATGCCGATCCGCTGTAGAACGGGATCGTAATCTTCATCAATTAACTTACTGGTAAAAATAATACCGTCCACTTGGTGCTGTTTCAAAAATGTAAACCCTTCAAGCGCTCGATGCCGGGAATGTTGAGAGTCAAACAGCAATACTTTCATGCCGTTATCGCGACTTGCCCGCTCGATCCCCCTGTACAATTCCGTAAAGAATAGATCATTAATACCCGGAATGACCAGACCTAGTGTATTCGTTTTTTGAACACTCAACCCACGCGCAATCGCATTCGGAAAAAAGTCCAATTCTTCCATGACTTGTCGCACACGTGTTCGCTTCTCTACATCTACAAGCTCTGGTCGATTCAAGACGCGCGAAACGGTCGCTTTTGAAACGCCTGCTCGACCCGCGACATCTTCAATTGTTGAGCGCTTTTTGATAGGCTGACCCCCTTTTGTGAATCAGTTTCATAAAGCGTTTTCAGTACTAATTTACTCACACATTATCACAAAGCAATGTACCTAGCAACGAATTTTTACGCATTTTACGGCAACTTGCAAAAAATATCGAGTGTGAATTTCCGCTCGATATAATATGTGTATTTTACTCCTTTTTATGTAACACAAAACGATTATCCCCTGCACCATTACAGGGGATTCTCCAATTAGATTGTATGCTCATATTTCACTAGTACAACCCAAATAAACGTCAGATCATAGGCACGATGTGTCGTATACACTGAACCCTAAAAAAAAACGATCAAAAGAATCCCCACAAGATCAAGAACATCAGCCCCTGCTTCATAGACTAAAAACGCGCGCAAAAACAGAGCGATGCTTCATTCGCGTCGGACGTGTCTGCTGCATTTGACTTAAAATTTCATTTTGAACATAACTTACAGTTTGCAAGCGTTGATCAATGTACTCCTTCATTTCTTGTGCCTGCCGCCGAGCCATTTCTTCTAATTGAATGGCGAATGCATGACTAAGCGTTTCCCACTGCGACGTTTCTTCCGTCGATGGATTTGCCCCTGCACCCTCCACCGCCACTTGATAAAAAGTGGCAAAAATCTCGTGAATCAGAGCAAGAGATAGCCCTTGCGCCCGTAACTGATTCACTTTTCCAAGACGAGAGACAACCTCTTCTGTATACACTCTGCACCCATTTTCGTCACGCTCGACGGTCAGATAATCTACAAGTTCCCTTTCCCAATTGCGAATCGTACCTTGCGACACACCTATTCCCTCTGCCACTTCGGAAATGCTATAAGTCCGCTCCATGTCTTATGCATACCCCCTGTTATGTGATGAATAGGATATTCGTGAAAATCGTTGTCGAATCCTTTGACGAACAAACAGAGGTTTTGTCGAGAGATCAACGAGTTTTGACTTCAATACTCTAGAAGAGGTTGTTCAAAAAGAGTCGAAAAATAAAGGAACGCTGTAAAACCCCGTCGAATAATAGGTTTATAAATAACTTCTTGTTAGGAGGTACACTCTCACTTGTCCTTTTTAGACATCACGTATAGTGCACTATTTATCACTTCGATATTTGGCGCCTTCCTGTTTTTCGGTTTTACTTTTAGACGTCAAATCCTGTACCCGCTTTTTGTCGTCATCTCGCACGTCGTGCTGGCCTCCATCACATGGGTTCTATTTACCATCACGCTAGTACATCATGTGATCGAATGGAATATGCACCAGACACCGATAACTTCACTCCTATATCTACTACTTGGCTATTTGTTTTTTACCTTCACGTACGTCATTGGCGTTTATTTTTTCTTTCAATATGACGCAAAAAGACGACATGCGCGCCTGCAATCCATTGCACTTCATTTAACACTTGCCGGTCTCACCTTTGTGTTCGTGACGACGTCTTACGTTGTGGTGCTCGTGACGCAAAATCACACGACAATCGATCATACACTTGGTGCAAAAAGTTCAGTCTGGTTTCTCATTCACCGCAATCAAGTCATTCATAACCACCAAAAAAACTAGCACGGCAAGCCATTCGTTTGGCTCAGACCGCTTGCGTCGCCTCTACTATGCGTTGATTTAACTCCGCTACATAGAGATCCATCTGCTTTAAAGACCATGAGTCCCTTGACCATCTCGTTGATCAGGTGGTCTTCTCTCACCATAAGCCCAATTACATGCAGGAAACTCGTTTACCTCCACCGCACTCTCCCCACAAACAGGAATTTTGACAGTAGAACAAGCACTGCAGTGCATCGCATTCTGAGCAGACCCTTCAGACGCAAACATGTCGACTACCTCAGCCGCCATTTGTTCTAAGAAAGACATGCGTTTTGCATAAGACAACTGACCGATGATTTGATCTATTCTCCGCGAGTTTGTCGATCATCGATAGGTTGCATCATTACCTTAGCTATGCGTTTTCAATATTTTTTGTTGCACTCTTCAAATTTCGACAATAAAACGATACATATTGTCGTAATGTGAAGAAACACGAGAGAAGGGGGTATTCTACTTTGCAGCGTAGTCGAGTCGTACAGCACGCATTGATAAGAAGAATCGAAAGTTTACGAAAAAAACTAATTCATACAGCACGTTTAAGGAGCAGTTTCACTGATCAAGAGGTTTTGCGCATCAGTAACTTACTAGATCATTTCATTATTGTCTATCATAAAGTTCAGCACCGGAAAAAATCAGAAAAAAATTCAAGCAAGTCTTTCTTCTTTATCGAATACCCCTCCTTGTATGATCGCCACCGGTCAGTAAGACTCCCTGTCCCTTCACCGACAAAAAAAATAATCGAGAACTGTACGATAACTTGTATGTCGCTACAAAGCGATGTCCAACAAAAGAGCCATCTTTTATGATGGAACCTGATCTCCTATCAACCGCTACTGAAGCGCGTTGATGCACTTGCTGTTTACTTACAATCGGAGTATCATGTTAAAAATTGGAGAGAACGATATACAAATTACAAAAGAAGTGATCTTTCGTATGACACATATGGTCAATACTGTAACTGACCCCGTTTCTACGGAGTCGCTTGGAAAAACGCCCATGCACGAACATTTTTTCTTTCGGTATCCATGATTTACAGGCCAGGCATACATCTTTATGATACGATCAGAGTATATCTAGCCATTTATTGGAGTGAATAACATGCGAACACTACACACCTCATTACAGACCTACTTTACAACTCATGAACAAGAACATCTCGAACAATTAGGCGAATTTCTAAGGATTCCAAGCATCAGCACGCTCGTTCTCCATCGCAAGGACATGATCAAGGCGTCAGATTGGTTAGTCGAAGCGTTAACGAGAGTCGGTTTAGAACACGTAAAACAAATAGTAACCAGTGGCTCACCATTTGTCTATGCAGATTGGTTACATGCGCCAGGTCAGCCCACCGTACTTATCTATGGACATTACGATGTACAACCCGTCGACCCGATCGGACTATGGGATTCCCCGCCATTTGAACCGACTATTCGCGCAGATAAGATATATGCTCGCGGCACCTCAGACGACAAGGGTCAACTCTTCATGCACATCAAAGCATTGGAGGCACTATTTGCAATCCAAGGGACGCTGCCTATTAACGTAAAGTTTTGTGTCGAGGGAGAGGAAGAGGTAGGCAGTCCAGGCCTTATCCAGTGGCTGACAGAAGATCAGGAGCTACTTTCCGCGGACTTTGTCGTGATCTCCGATACACCTCTCATGCAACAAGGTGTGCCCGCTATTTGTTATGCTGTTCGCGGACTCTGTGCACTTCAAATCGACATCAAAGGACCCAAGTCCGATCTGCACTCCGGAGGATACGGCGGCGCAGTTCAAAATCCAATCCACGCATTGGCTGATCTGATCAGCTCATTGCACGATCCCACAGGAAAGATTGCGATCGAAGGCTTTTACGACGATGTGTTACCTGTCAGCGCAAAAGAGCGTGCCCAATTTACCCCCATCTTGCCACCCGACACCTATCTCGCAGCCCAACTTGAAGTGCCTGAATTATATGGCGAAAAAGGGTATTCAGCGATTGAACGGACGTGGATTCGCCCGGCACTTGATGTAAACGGAATCTACGGAGGATTCACAGGTGAAGGAACAAAGACGATCATTCCAAGCAGTGCACATGCGAAGATCTCCCTACGTCTCGTTCCAAATCAAGAACCCGGCCGCATTTTCGAGTTGATTGAAACACACCTGCGTACACATACTCCAGCAGGAGTAACCGTTACGACACAGCGTGTCGATGAGGGATTACCCTATGTGGCTTCACTTCACCATCCCGCCGTTCAAGCCGCAAAGCGTGCTTACCAAGAAGCATACCAAGTTGAACCAACATACATACGCATGGGGGGGTCAATTCCCATTGTGTCAACATTCGCAGAACGTTTACACACACCCATTGTACTCATGGGCTTCGGCCTACCAGATGATAATGCACATGCCCCAAATGAACATTTCCATCTTGATCATTTTAGAAAAGGGCTGCTTACACTCGCACTTTTTGTGGATCAAGTTGCGAATAATGGCTCTGTGACATCACGCACATGATGTTTCAGAGCCATACGTTCGTACATTCGCTGTATCTACACGTCAAGTTTTTGATCAGTAGAACCAGTAGAAATCGTTCCTGCTGATGGTTCCTTCATCAGCAAAGGCAGATCTTTTGCCCTCCATCCGACGAAGATCCCCACAAACGCATAGGCAATGGTGAAGTAAATCACCACGTCGAGCGGCCAAGCCGGCATTGGTACGATACTTGCCACGAATGGGATCAACATAATCAACGTACCTAAAGCAGAAGGAATCACACCACGGATAAAACTGATCGAAAAGTGATTCTCCGCCTTCATCCAAAGCCTAATCCACCCAATATTAATCAAAATGTACAACACGAGTCCGAGCAAATCAGCACCTGCTGCGATCGCGCTAAAGCCGTTTGGATAAGGTTGCATAAACGCCCCAAAAAGCCATACAAGGAGTACCGAGATGGCAAAAATGAACCATGCGGCATAACTTGGTGTGGCGTATTTCTTATGCAAGCGCCCAAGCCAAGAAGCGATCACGCCTTCTCGCCCCATCGCATACATCACACGAGCGCTCGCATTCGCACTGGCAAGCGCAATGCCAAAAGCAGAGGTCATTCCAGCCAAATTGACAGCAGTAGCCATCCAGGATCCCACATAGCGATTGGCGAGAATACTCAGCGGCAAATTGGCAGTGGCAAGTTCATGTCCATGACCTATGCCGTATCCGATCGCAATTGCATACGCCACAAAAATATAAAAGAGTCCACCGGCTGCCAGCGTGACGAAAATGGACAGTGGAATGGTGCGATATCGGTTCCTTGTTTCTTCCGCGACTGTGGCCGAAGCTTCAAATCCAGCAAAAGCCCCTACACCGTACAGCATCCCAAAGAGGATGCCCATCCACCCATGTGGAGAACCTTCGGGAGAAAAAACCTCCCCTGTGTTTCCCTGCGCGCCGCCATGTAAAACAATTACAAAAGCAAGCACAAGAATGATCAGCGATTCGACAATGAGGAGCACAAGATCAACCCGCGCAGACGTACGAATGCCGCGAATCACCATATACACCACGACAAACATCGCCAGTGCGGCAAAAATCGCCCATGAGAAGTGAATGCCAAATACCTGACTGAAAACCCCCGATGCAAAGTATCCAAAAACCAACATGTTTGCAGGAAAATTGAGTCCATAGGAAAAAAATAACATCCATCCTGACGAAAATCCGATTACCTTATTAAACGCGATTCGATTAAACGTATAGGCAGCACCCGCAGATGCAAATCTACGTGCAAAATAAATAATCGATGAAGCAGTAAAAAAAGCACCAATCATAGCAAACACAAACGCAAGTGGTACCCTTGTTCCGGTAAATTGCGCCATGGCCTGCGGAAGAAAGATCACACTTGCAGCTGGTGCCATGTTGCCAAAAGAAATCGCCAACGCGCCCCAAAAGGAGATCGATCCGTCTTTGAGTTGTGCCAAAGGCTGTTCGATTGCACTCACCATCCCCCTACTAGAACTCGATTCCCAAACCACTTGATCTACCCATACCACAACGATGTAAAACTAGTATTCCTTTTACTGACCACCTTCCTCTCTTACATTCTTAAAATAGGCATAAATCACAATTAATAGTATACCAAATATTTCTTTGAAAATGAATTCAATTCTAGTATTTCCGACGAAACAGGAGATTAGCACTCCTAGAATAGTACTGCGGTTGCACAGTAAGTTAGGCCCCGTCTCCCCACATTCGCCCCTACCAATTACATAACTCACGCGTATCTTAGACGAGGAGGTGTATCATCTTATGTGCACAAGAGCCATGGCGCAAAGCCACATCGGTCAACTCGTTCACTTTCGGACACAATACGGTTATCACCAAGGAATTATTGAAAGAATTACAAACGATCAGGCCATCATCATGTCGCCAAAGCAATATGTGCCGGCTCAGTTAGTTTCGTCTATGCTAGATGCGGATGAAGTAGCCAAACTTGACTTAGCATTAGCATTTTTTGGACGTCCGGGTGTTGGCGGTTATCCCAGTCGAGGGTATGCAGCACCAGGAGGCTATGGCATGGGCTTCGGTTGGGCGCGTTGGGCAGTCTCCTTCCTCGCCATCTATCTGTTATGGGGACTGTTGTGGTAATCATTTGAAGACAACATAAAAGGTCAGAGGCTAGGCCTTCTGACCCTTTATGAGGTTGTTCAAAAAGGGCCGAGAACTCTGCGGCGCAGGGCTTCGGCTTATGCTGGACATGCGTGCTCATGTACCACCTATCGTACACTCCGCGCGCATGTCCAGACTTCACCAAACCCCTGCTTGCATCTTACCTCAACCCTTTTTGAACAGGCTCTTTATAATTCTTCGGTGAGAAAACCACGAAGTCTTTAGCTTCGTGGTAGTTCACGTTGTCTTCATCGATAATCCGAGTCGACCTTTTTGAGCATCAAGTTGAATGACACGCACCTGAACGATATCTCCGACCGCCACAACATCCATCGGATGTTTAACAAAATGATCGGCCAACTGCGAAATATGGACTAAGCCGTCATTTTTAATCCCCACATCGACAAATGCACCAAAATCAACGACATTGCGCACCGTGCCCGTTAACATCATGCCAATCTCTAGATCTTCTAGCTTCAATACATCAGTTCGCAGGAGCAGCGGTGCCACTTCTTCTCGCGGATCCCGTCCTTTGCGTTCAAGTGCGTCAAGAATATCGCGCAACGTCGGGATCCCGAGTCCACTATCGCCCGCAAGTTCAGCCAAAGGCAATGAACGCAGTGTCGCCATACAAGCGCGATGCTGCTCCTGGTCGCGAAAAAACATTTTCGCACCGCCAAACCGTTCAAGCAACTTGTGCACTGCAGCGTACGATTCAGGGTGAATCGATGTCGTATCCAGCAATTCATCCCCGTCTGTGATGCGTAAAAAACCAACGCATTGTTCCAATGTCTTAGGTCCAAGTCGGGGCACTTTTACTAAACGACTGCGACTTGTAAACCTGCCATTTTGCTCTCGAAACTGTACAATATTTTTGACAACCGATTTATTGAGGCCAGCGACATAAGACAGCAGACTTGGCGATGCAGTATTCAAATCCACCCCCACTTGATTCACCGTCGATTCGACGACAGCCGTCAACTGTTCATCCAGTTTCTTTTCCGCCACATCGTGTTGATATTGCCCTACTCCAACCGACTTCGGATCAATTTTGACGAGTTCGGCGAGCGGATCTTGAATCCTCCGAGCGATCGAAATCGCACTGCGTTCTGACACGTCGAGATCGGGAAACTCTTCCCGTGCAAGCGGTGAAGCAGAGTAGACACTTGCACCTGCTTCTGACACGATAACATAGGGAATAGAACGACTCACGCGATCTCGATACTCACGGACACAGTCCGCGATGAATGCCTCCGTTTCACGTGAGGCAGTCCCATTTCCAATTGCGATTAAATCAACCCCAAAACGTTCAAACAACTCAAATACTTCCCGCTTCGCTGCTTCGACTTTACTTTGTGGCGGAGTGGGGTAAATGACTAGAGTTTTAAGTAATTTTCCAGTATCATCAACAACCGCCAATTTACAGCCCGTTCGATAGGCCGGATCGACTCCAAGAACACTCTTTGTACGAACGGGAGGTTGCATAAGTAAATTGCGCAGATTTGTACCAAATATCTCAATGGCCCGATCCTCCGCACGATTGGTTAGCTCACTTCGAATCTCTCGTTCGATCGCTGGTGCAAGCAGTCGTTTATACGCATCCACCACTGCACTATTAAGCCATTGCCACGCAAAAGAGTGATCTGATTGAAGTACTGACACCACTCCATAGCGCGATACCACATGACGCGCACGCAACTCTGCAAATACTTCATCCTGCGATACCGCAATGGAAACCCGCAAAAACTCTTCACGTTCCCCGCGATTCACAGCAAGAATTTGATGTGGCAAAACCTTTGTTAGCGGTACTTCAAACTCATAATACGGCTCATATACACTTTCCTTCTCTGACTGTACGGCCACACTGCAAATGAGTCCGCGCGACAACGTCCAATCACGCAGCCATTTCCGTGATGCAGCATCGTCCGCGACCACTTCGGCGAGAATATCAGCAGCACCTTGCAGAGCCTCTTCTCCCGAAAGCACACCTTTTTGTTCAGATACAAAGCGATCGGCATACTGCACGATCGTCGCCTTATCATTCGCTACCCGCTCTTTTTGCGCAAGCCATACAGAGAGTGGTTCAAGCCCGTGTTCTCTGGCCATTGAGGCGCGAGTTCTCCGCTTTGGGCGATAGGGACGATACAGATCTTCCACTTCAGCCAACGTCTTTGCGGACTCGATCGCCCTGACAAATTGTTGTTCCACCTGTTCATCTGAAAGAACACCTTGTTCGCCCAACAATCGAAAAACGTCACACTTCCGTTGATGTATGCTAGTCTGCAGATGAAATTGACTTGCGATCTCGCGCAGTTCATTCTCATCTAGCTCTCCTGTCATTTCTTTTCGATAACGTGCGATAAACGGAATGGTATTTCCTTCATCAAGTAATCGAATCGCCATACTCACCTGATCTTTCTTCACATGAACCTGGGCAGCCACAATCTCAGCGTAATGAGGGGTTTGCAATGTTGCCATCAGATGCTCTCCTTTGCCTTACACGATCCATCCATAAAATGTACACATGATGCGCCCATACAGCAAGCGCATCCATTTTATGGTGTCCGCAATCGATTCGTCAAGATCGGGTATAATGTGGACAGAGAGAGATGAAACACATAAACAGAGCGTCAGGAGGTACCCACGTGAAAATCGCCCTATTTACTGAGACCTTTCTTCCCGAAACAGATGGGATCGTCACGCGCTTATGCGCAACAATTGACCATCTGATCGACCTAGGACACGAAGTCGCACTCATCACACCTGATGGAGCTCCTGCATTTTACAAATCGGCGCCAATCCTGTCTGTGAAGGGATTCCCTTATTTTTTCTACCCACAAAAGAAATTTTGTCCGACTTCACTGAAAATCGGTGCATTCCTAAGATCCTTTCAGCCATCGCTCATCCATATCGTCAACCCAGTCGTCCTTGGCATCAATGGCATTTACTACGCACGTAAAATGCGATTGCCACTTGTCGCCTCTTTTCATACAAACTTAGCCGCATACGCACATACATATGGCGTCCCATTTTTAGATCCCGTGGCATGGACCTATCTGCGCTTACTGCATAACCAAGCGACAATGAACCTCGCGACCTCTGAAACTATGGTTCATGAACTTAATATGCGCGGTTTTCGCAACACTCGTTTGTGGGCTGGGGGAGTAGACACAGACCTATTTCACCCGCGCCAATATTCTGCTGCGATGCGTACGCGGTTAACTCGTGGCAATAGCGAGTATCCTGTGTTACTCTATGCTGGACGTTTGGCACCTGAAAAACAACTGGAACGCCTCCTTCCTCTTCTTCAAACGTTTGAGACACTGCACATCGCCGTGGTTGGAGATGGGCCTGATCGTTCACGCCTACAGCAACTTTTTGCAAATACCAATGTGGAATTTCTCGGAGTCTTACATGCAGAAGAACTCGCGGCCGCCTATGCCTCAGCAGATGCATTTATCTTCCCATCGACAACAGAGACACTGGGTCTCGTTCTTCTAGAGTCTATGTCGTCCGGATTACCAATCATAGCGGCAAAAAGTAAACCTTCTGAAGAACTCGTTTTGCAAACACATTCAGGTCTCCTCTTTGATGCAAAAGATGAAAAGGCGCTAACAAACGCCGTAGCGATGCTCATCGCACAACCTGAGATGCGTGAACAGTTATCCCGTCAAGCGAGAGCCGCGATCGCCATGCGCAGTTGGGAAAATCCCACAAAAAAACTGATTGATTACTACGAATCCGCGATACAAACGCACCGACTACACCAATCTGCCACAACGAGCGATATGGACATCCCTGTATAAATCACTTGCAAGCGATCTACCCCAATCGTTTAGTTTCAATGGTATAATTGTAAAGTGACTCTATAGGAAAATAAACAGCTGAGGTGACATAATGAGGATATTGATTACAGGTGGTGATGGATTTTGTGGCTGGCCCACTGCCTTATACTTATCTCGTAAAGGACATGACATTGCTATTTTAGATAACCAGTTGCGCCGGGAGTGGGATCGCGAACTTGGCATCGAATCGCTCGCGCCGATCGCATCCATGGATGAACGCACACACGAATGGCAAAAACACGCCAAAGGATCCTTCACCGCGTACAGCGTGGACATGCGCGATTACGATGCATTGGCACGTACAGTCGCACAGTTTGTCCCTGATGCGATCGTTCATTTTGCCGAACAGCGCTCTGCACCGTACTCGATGATTGATCGTGAACACGCTGTATTTACGCAAACCAATAATATCGTTGGAACGCTCAATCTCCTCTATATTATGAAAGAAATAGTCCCGGATTGTCATCTGATCAAATTGGGCACAATGGGTGAATATGGAACGCCAAACATTGATATTGAAGAAGGCTATATTAAGATCGCCTATAAGGGTCGAGAAGATACGCTACCGTATCCAAAACAGCCCCCCTCCATGTACCACTTGTCAAAAGTTCACGATAGCCATAATATTATGTTCTCATGTAAGTCGTGGAATCTTCGTGCCACAGATTTGAATCAAGGCGTAGTATATGGCATTCAAACGGATGAAACTCGCATGCATCCGGTCTTGGTCAACCGCTTCGACTACGATCAGATCTTCGGAACCGCGTTAAACCGCTTCTGTGTCGAAGCAGCAGCAGACCATCCACTGACGGTTTATGGATCTGGCGGTCAAACACGCGGATTTATTAACCTACTCGATACGGTTCGCTGTATTGAATTAGCTGCGCAAAATCCTGCAGCCCCAGGTGAATTCCGGGTATTTAACCAATTCACGCAAGAATTTTCAGTGTCTGCTTTGGCCACGAAGGTTCACCAGGTCGCAGGTGACCTAGGCATCTCTGCCGAGATCTCACATCTTCGCAATCCGCGTGTTGAATCAGAGAAGCACTATTACCATGCAGCAAACACAAAGTTGCTTGATCTTGGCCTAACGCCTCATTTGCTGACAGACGAGACCATTCGCGAGATCATCAAACTGGCACTACAGTATAAAGACAACATTCAACTTGATCATATTATGCCTACTGTCACATGGTCTTAGTTCTATGGGGGAATCGTTGATGTCTCAAGTTTCAAACGGACCACATCAGCCAAAAAAAAATCATCTATTTAAAGGAAGGTATCAGAGATTTTTGGTCGTGGGATTAATGAACGCCTTTGTCGATCTAGCCATCCTAAATATTTTGATGTTTACCTTCCCTACACGATCCTCCACCTTGTTACTCATATACAATACATTTGCTGTCATCTGTGCAATTATGACAAGCTATGTCCTCAATCGCCGTTGGACGTTTGCAGACCAAACGAATAACAGCAACAGGCAGACTTTGCTATTTTGGATGCAGGGGATACTTAATATTGTCATAAACGATGCTGTTTTATCCCTTGCGTCGCGCTACTTTCTAAAATCGTTAAATTGGCCATTAATTATCAGTGGTAACTTGTCCAAAGCGGTGGCGATGTTCATGGCGTCTTCTATTAGTTATACGATTTTGCGATTTTTTGTGTTTCGCACATAAGGGCACTGTTTGATGATCCATTTGCTTTCACTTTTTTGCTATGGTATGATCAGTGCATATAAAATTTGTGCGAGTTAGAAGGAACTGTCCTTAACGAGTGTTGAGGAGAGTTTTTATTTTGCTTGTCAAATCGAAAGAGGGGCTACCATGTATTTTCATAAAAAGTCGACAGAAGACGTCCCGATGGAAGATACAGAAATTTGGGCGTGTACAAAAGAGGATTGTAATGGGTGGATGCGCGCCAATTTCACCTTCGATGAATCTCCGAAATGCCGACAATGCCTATCTCCGATGGTAAGAACGACGAGAATGCTCCCTTCACTGAACAATTCAAATAGCGATTTAAAATAAATCACAACACTCGGACAACGCAGAGTAAGGCGCTGGTAGCATCCACTCGCCTTACTCTGCGTAGATCGTTTGCTCGGATATAGAATTCTTGTAGAGCAGTTGAAACAGCCACTGCTGCACTGCCTTTACCCCATCGGCATTGCAAAAGTAATAGTGCCATACGCCTTTTTGCTGATGTCCGACGAGACCTGCTTGTCGTAAAATAGTCAGATGTCTCGAGACGGTCGACTGCGGCAAGTGCAACATACTACTTAAATCTTGAACACAAATTCCAGTGACCTCTTCCCCATCAATTTGACAATAAAACTCTGTTTTACGCAGTGCATCAAGCAAAGCGCGCCGCGTAGGGTCAGCCAAGGCCTTAAATGCTGCGTCAATATCTATCGTTACATTTGCCACCACTCATCAACTCCTTACGTACCTCCCACTGCTTGCGTCAACAGTCTGTACTTGATGATTGTGACATTCTCCCCCAAGCGAAGTCAACTGCAACCTCTATTTTACCGACTTTCTTCTAATAAAAAGATAACTGGCGCTTATCGCTACTGTCAATACAACAAACGCATAAAAGGCGAGGCGTTGATCGTTTTGAAAAAGGGCATATACAGTCAGTACCCCAATCGCAATCATTGTGACGACTGTTGAAAGCGGTTGACCGAAAGCTAATCGGGAGACGTGACTCCGTTTGCCCTCTTTTGTAGATCGCCATTTTAAAAAAGTCCAGAGTATGAGGAACCAATAGAAGAACGTCATAAAACTCGAAGCACTAATCAGGAAGTTATAAAGATTAGAAGGTAAGATGAAGGCCGCCCCAATCGCGAGAAAGATCCCTATCGTCGTACTCGCAAGTGCCCCATAAGGAACATCTCGTTTCGATATTTTTGTAACGAACTGTGGTGCTTCATGATCTTTACCTAAGCTAACTAAGATTTGGTTGGCAGAAAAAACCGCTCCCGCCATGACGCTGAAAGAAGCGACCAGCACCACCGCATTGAAAATGTACGCGAGCATCGGCATCCCCGCATGTTCCAGCGCCAATACAAACGGGCTTAACTTTGTACTCACCGTCTGCCACGGTTCAATGAGCAGGAGACCGCCAATGGACAACACATAAAGCACAGTCAAAATAACGATCGTCCATTGGGCGCCGCGTTCAATCTCGCGTGCATCGCGAACTTCCGCTGCTGCAGTGGCAAATACACCGATCCCCGCGTAGGCAAATACGACAATCAGCATGGATTGCAACACGCCCGAGAGCCCGTGTGGAAAGAATCCTCCTTGTGAACGAACAACAGGTAACGCAGGTGTACCCAGCGAGGCATGACCAAGCAATAACACGACAGCGACAAATACAACAAACCCAGCAAGTGCTGCCGTTTTGACAATGCTCATCAACGATTCAACATGTCCAAAGCTCTTCACACCAAACGCGTTGATGAGTAAAATGACGGTCGAATATATGATCGCAAATCCCCATAACGGCACTCCAGATACCCACACGCGTGTAAAAACGCTCATGGCGACAGCTTCACTAGCGATTGTCAATACGCTTGCTAAATAATAGATCCAGCCCTGCATATACCCAGCAAATGGTCCGATATAGAGATCCGCATAGACCTTGAACGAACCTTCTACAGGATGATGTGTAGCAATAGAAGTCAATGCGCCAGTCACTTGCGCCGTAAGAAAGGCGCCGATGAGAAAAGAGAGCAACACACTTGGCCCCGCCGTGCGAATCGGCAATCCACTGCCAAGAAAAAAACCCGCGCCGATAATTCCCCCAACTCCAATAAAGATCAACTCTCCAAGACCAAGTGATCCCTTCGTCTTTGCGGGTTGATCATGAACAGGTTCAGTCCGATGAATCACCGATCTCATTTTGGAATGTTGCATCTAGCTACCCCCTACTCACTACTCACTTCCATGCAAAGGGTAGCATGCGATGCGGCGTTCTATTTTATACCAAAAGTATGTTATAACAAAACAGCACCATACATCTGCGCAAGGACAACATCGATCTCGGACAAAGGTGAAATAAAGGCAAGTAGCTCATCACCCATTTCTAACACGGTGTTTCCGTGCGGAACTAACACTTCCCCGCCCCGCTTCACAGAGACAATAACTGCCTCCCGTGGCAAGGTGAGTTTCGCTAAAGTCTGCCCAAGGATTGGACTCGAAGACTTTAAGAGCCTGTTCAAAAAGGGTTGAGGTAAGATGCAAGCAGGGGTTTGGTGAAGTCTGGACATGCGCGCGGAGTGTACGATAGGGGGTACATGAGCACGCATGTCCAGCACAAGCCGAAGCCCTGCGCCGCAGAGTTCTCGACCCTTTTTGAACAACCTCTTTAAAAGTACACTGACAAATTGTCCCGCATCACCTGTATACTCTTGCAATTGTTGTACCTTAGCATTGGACTCTGTCGAATAAAGCGTGTAGGCACTATAGGCGCGTACAACATCTCGTTGTGTGAGTGTTCCAACCACTTTTTCAGCGGTACTGTCAAGCACAGGTCACATCGTCACATCGAATCACGTGTCAGCAATCCATGAACCACAAAAGCAGTGACACAAACTGCCATTACGACAGGCGTCAACTGATAATCTCCAGTCACCTCAAGCAAAATCGTGATTGCAACAAAAGGCGCCTGCGCTGCTGCTGCAAAGATTGCCCCCATACCTGCAATGGCATAAATCTCCGGATGTGGAATCAGGCCCGGTACAACTAATTGTAACAAGTCGCCATATAGTGCGCCAAGCATTGCTCCAAGAAAGAGCGATGGGGCAAACACACCACCGGATCCACCCGCTCCAACCGATCCACCCGTAGTGAGTGTAGCCCCATATTTCAATACGAACAGAAGAAAAATAGTTCCAATGGCCAATTGTCCACCAAGTACTAAATGGATCGAAGGATACCCACGCCAAGTACCTGAGGGGCAAATAGACCAAGAACCCCAACCAGAACGCCTCCAGTGATGCTCTTAAGCCAAAACGGCATTTTCCAACGCTCAAGCAAATCTTCAGAAAAAGTGAGTCCTTTTGAATAGGCAATCCCAAGTGTACCCAAAACAAAGACCCCACAGTCTACTGGGTGCTAGACTGTGGGGTCATACCAAGCCTGTTTGATATTTCAGTGAGCAGATTCTTTATGTTTTTCCCACTGTATGAGATACTCCTGTAACGTATGGTGTAATGCTTTTCCAATGGTTGCGTACGCTTCATCCTCTAAGTTTGCTAAAGAAACGCGAATCGACCAATTTGGACCATGGAACCCTCCACCATTTAGCAATACAATCGCCGATTGTTCCGCCAGCCGAAAAAGAATATCAACTGGTTCGTAATAATCCTGAAGGTACTTTGTAAAGTCGGCACCATAATGGTGTTGCGCCCATTCCGTCAAGTCAAATTCCGTATAATACGCCGCATCAAGAGGATCTTTCAAAGGCGTCAATCCAAGTCCATCAAACAGCAGTTTTTTGCGCCTGCGGCAGATATCTTTCGTCAGTTGCTTATAGCGTCCTTTGTGGTCAAGTAGAGCAAAAGCCGCCAAAAAAACCATCTGAACTTGTTGCGGTGTCGATAACCCCGCAGTGTGATTGAGCGCCACTTGACGACTATCAGCCACCAAACGCTCCATAAATCGCAATCGTTCCGGGTGTAACGAAAGCGATCCGTAGCGCTGCTTAAGTCGCTTCTCAGTATGCGGCGGAAGTCTTTGTAGCCGCTCTTCATACACATTCTCCCGCTGTACAGAGATCACACCAAGTCGCCATCCCGTAACCCCAAAATACTTCGAGAACGAATAAACCCCAATTGTATGAAACGGTAGATCAGCCATCAACGACCGATAGCCATCGACGAATGTTCCGTATACGTCGTCTGAGATAATCATCAGTTGCGGATTATGCCTTTGCACAATTTCCACGAGATGTGCTCGCGATTCTTTTCGCATCGCAACAGAAGGAGGATTGCTTGGATTGACGAGAAAAAGCGCCTTAATGGCCGGATCAGCTAACTTATCGAGCTCAGCGTCTGGATATTGCCACGTGTGATCCCCTTGTTCAGTCATTTCCGTCGCACGAATCTCCACGACATCAAAGCCATACTGCGCCAACTGCGGGATCTCAATATAAGGTGGGAAAATGGGAACCATCAAAGCGATCTTATCGCCTTTACAAAGTAATTCATTCGCATGTAACGTTTCGAAAATGTAACACATCGCAGCCGTTGCACCTTCGACCGCAAAGACATCAAATTCACCCAGACTCGCTTCCCCATTTGCCATTTCCTGAAGAAGGTAATCGTGGACAATTCGTTCCACATGAATGAGCATGCGATCTGGCAATGGATAATTGTCACCAATGATGCCATCTGCCAATTCAAAAATCCATTCATCCGGTTCAAACTTGCATTCCTGCACACCATACTTCAAGATATCAGAAAGCAGTTGGACACCAGGCTGATCCGCATGTTTGTCAATATACGCTGTCAGTCGCGCCGCAATCCCCGCTTGCCGTGGTTGACCAGCAAGATCGCCTTCATTCCACACATTGCGCGTTTCCTCTACGGCAAACTGACCAAATGCAAAAAACGCTTCGCGGGGCGTGGCTGCCGTCCAGTTGGGATTGCCCCGCCCCGCATCGAGCATAGCCTGCGCACTTTTCTTTTGTTGATCCTTTGCTAGGCGAATCAACTCATTTTTAAACTCGAATGGACTAATTCCTTCGTACGTACGCTCCATCGCCCTGTGTATTCCAGCCTCATCATTCATAAATGAAAGGATTCACCTCCAGCCAATAACTGTATGTAGTTATATGCGAATCGTGGTAAATCCATACTTCTTGGAAACTACGGGTTACTCATAGCGAAGCGCTTCAATCGGATGTAACGCAGATGCTTTGCGCGCAGGATAAACGCCAAAAACGACGCCAATTACAATAGCGAATCCTACAGACAATAAGACAGCCGACAAAGATACAAGACCGCTTTTATGCAAAACAATGCCAGCGATTGCAGCTCCACCACCACCAAGCACAACCCCGATCAGCCCCCCGCCTACGCTTAGCACCACAGATTCAACTAAAAACTGTGCCATAATCACGCTGCGTTTGGCTCCAATCGCCTTGCGAATCCCAATCTCCCGAGTGCGCTCTGTCACAGACACAAGCATAATGTTCATAATGCCAATGCCACCAACGACAAGCGAAATCGCCGCCACACCTGTCAATAGATCGGTCATCTCTTGCGTCACACTCTGCAACGTGCTTAAAATGGTTGCCTGATTCATAATGCGAAAGTCACTCGCCTCGCCAGGTCCCAACTGGTGTAAGTTTCGCAACGTCGACGTGATCTCTTGTTGCGCCAGCGCCATGTCTTGTTGCGAAGTAGCCGACACATCGATCGAATTGAGCACATCACTACCTGTAAGTTCGTTCATCGCCGTTGTAATTGGGATCATTACGCGATCATCGAGATTTTGAAACCCATTTGAACCTTCTGGGGCGAGCACTCCAATGACCGTATAAGGGACGCCATTAAGATCGATCGTCTGTCCCACGGCGCTTTGAAATCCAAAGAGCGTCTGTGCAGTTTGACTACCAAGCACGGCCACCTGTGCATTTGCTGTAACCTCTTGAGGAAGAAAGAAGCGCCCTTGCGCCACTGGCGTTGGCTTCACAAGTGGATAATTTGCCGTTGTACCCTGCAATTGCGTCGACGTATTGCTATTCCCATAGACAATTTGAACAGAACGCTGTACAAGTGGAGCCACCTGTGCCACATTCGGATCATTTGCCGTAATCGCCGCCGCATCAGAATACACAAGGGTCGTCGCCGATCCGGCCCCCAAACTCACCCCACTCGTCGAAGCGGAACCTGGCATAATGGTCAAAAGATTAGATCCAAGCGCCTCTACTTGCTGAGTGACACTATCTGTCGATGCTTGCCCTACAGCTGACAATGCAATCACAGAGGCAACGCCCACGATTACACCTAACATCGTGAGCAGCGCGCGCATCCGATTGGCACGAATACTACGAAAAGCAGAGCGAATGATCTCAGTCAGTGGCATGCGTCATCACCATCGCCCCATTCGCCGTATCCGATTCAATGCACCCGTCGCGAAAGCGAATGATGCGTTTTGCATGCGCACCCACTTCATTCTCATGTGTGACAATCACGACTGTGTTTCCTTGCGCGTGCAAATCCTCAAATAACGCTAAAATCTCTGCCGTGTTGCGCGTATCAAGCGCACCCGTCGGTTCATCAGCAAGCAACAAAACAGGACGATTGACCAATGCGCGAGCGATCGACACACGCTGCTGCTGTCCTCCTGACAATTCATTTGGACGATTGTGCAGACGATCCTGTAGTCCAATGCGGATCAGTGCTTCAGTCGCACGCTCGCGCCGCTCTTTAGGTGGAACCCCAGCATACATCATCGGGAGTTCAACATTCTCCAGTGCCGTCGTACGCGCAAGCAAATTAAAATTTTGAAAGATGAATCCAATTTTCATATTGCGCAACTGAGCGAGTTCATCTTCTTGAAGCGCACTCACAGAGTTCCCATCAATTTGATAGTCTCCTGCCGTAGGTCGATCCAAACATCCCATAATATTCATCGTTGTCGATTTACCCGAACCAGACGGTCCCATAATCGCTACAAATTCGTTGCGCAAGATCGACAATGTGACACCGTTTAATGCGCGCATCACTTCTCCACCAACTACGTACTCACGAATGATATCTTGCATCCGGATTATGGGTTGTGACAAAGCTTCATGCGACATTAGCCTTTTCCCCTTCCGCCAAGACCCCCACCTAATCCCCCGCCAAAACCGCGACCAGGAGCGCCACCCGTTGTACTTGCAGAAGTTGTAGCAGGTGGAATGAGCACAATTTTCTCATTCGAATGCAGACCAGATGTGACTTGAACAACATTTGAACCAAATAGTCCAAGTTGAACCGGTTGGAAATAAGTTCCTTTCGGAGCGCTTTTTGCAGCGATGCCCTTCCCACCAAATTTCCTTGCTCCCTTCGTCTTACCAGATGCAGAATGTGAGAAAGCATGCACTGGCCTTTTACCTACGACATATACTCCTTCCATTTGTCCTACTTGTTGCAAGGCAATGGCTGGAATCTCAAGAACATGTTGTTGACTTGCCGTTTGAATCGACACACTAGCTGCCATACCCGATAGCAACTTATCCGATGGATCATGAACAATCGCCATCACTGTATATTCAGTTACGTTACTTACCACTTGCGGCGTAGGGTAGACTTGTAGCACCGTACCACTAAACGTGGTCCCGGGTAGCGCTGATACCGTAGCTGTCACGAGATCCCCAGCATGCACCGATCCAATACCCGCCTCTGGCACTTGAATACTTAGCTCCATGTTGTTTTGCGTATTACTCTGCAGCGTTACAACCGCCTGACCACTTGTCGTGGCCTCACCTGCCGTATCATTCACAGCCGTAATCACACCATTCATCGGAGCACGTAACGTCATCGCTGATTCACTTGCTTGAGCGGACTTCAACTGCGCTTGCGCAGAACTGACTTGCGCTTGCGCGGTTGTGACAGCCGCTTGGTTTTCCTGGATCACAGCAGGTGTAGAAGGTTGTTCCGTCTCTTGTAAGGATGCCTCCGCACTTTGGAGTGCTGCCTGATTTTGCACAACAAGGTTCTGATCTTGATTCAACACTTGCTGTGCAGAGCTTCGGTCATTATAGAGCGCCTGTGCAATCTTCAAATCAGCCTGCGCTGCTTGATCTTGCACTTGTGCCTGCGTCACACTGACTTGCGCCGCCTGAACGCTCACTTGCGCTTGCTGGGCTAAGTTCGTGGAGCTTCCAGGAATCGCATCAGCCACGTTCTTATTCGCGGTGGCAAGATTCGCTTGCGCGTTTTCCACCGCCGTCTGATCATTTTGCACAGCGGCGGCGCCTGCATTGTACTGTTCCTGCGCTTGCTGCACCGCGGTATATCCATTATTTAATGCTTGATACTGATCGTCCGCTGTCTGCATCGCGGATGAAAACGGATTTTGTGCTTGGGGATTTGTCGTTTCTCCCTGAAACTGCACATAATTAGAAAGTTGTGTTTGATACGCTTGATATGCTTTTTCCACCTGCTGTTGCGTGATCGTTCCATACTCCTGTTGTGCGGTTTGCAAATTGGTATGTAACAATTGTAAATCACTTTGAGCGAGAGCCAGTTGCTTTTGAGCAGAGCTAACCGCTTGCTGATCTGTGCTTACAACATCCTTTAACGCAATAACATCTTGCGGAGTTCCTCCGCCGTTCAGAGCTGCTGCAGAACTGAGTTGCACTTTTTTCAGATTTACCTCCGCCGCTTGTACCGCGACAGCGTCTTGTGCCACTGTATTTTGTGCCGTAACAAGTTGTGACTGCGCACTTGTACGGTCATTGTAAATCGCCGTTTCATCTTGATATTGCTGTTTCACTCCGGCAAGCGCCGCTTGCGCCTTTGCTACCCCAGCCTTGGCAACAGCGATCGTCGCTGCCGTAGATCCTTGTTCAGATGCGGTCAATTTCGCCTGAGCCTGCTCTAGGTTTCCCTGTGCGGCGAGTACCGCTGCTTGATCTTGTGCAACGGTCGCCGCCTGCTGGGTGTCATTGAGCGTAGCCAACACCTGTCCCGCCTTCACCTGCTGTCCAATAGCCACAGACACACTTTGCAGAGTCCCACTTGCTCCGCTAAACGAAAGATTCATAGTGGTTGCAGGTTGCACTGTCGCCGCAGCCGAGACGGTCTGCACAACCGTTCCATACCCGACCGTATACGTAGAGCCATTTGAAGTTGGTGCCTGCATGTAGGCGTTCGCTACTGCACCACCTGCGCCAAGCACAATAATGACTGCGAGACCCCCGTATAGCCACTTGCGCTTTTTGGGTCCCAGCATATTCTTTACCGCCTGTTCACGATGCAAAATGGTGCTCATCCGATATAAACCTCTTTCCCACGTGAAAATACACGACACTTGTCGTACCTTGATTGACTTCGCTTTGCACCGCAAACTTACCATGATGCGCATCAACGATCCATTTCCCGATCGCAAGTCCGAGACCTGTCCCATCTGTCGAACGCGCCTTATCACCCCGATAGAAACGATCAAAAATAAAAGGTAGATCTTCCTTTGCAATTCCGATGCCTGTATCAGACACCGTTAACTCAACGATTGACTCCACCTTCCGGCATCGAACCTTCACGCTGCCACCAGGCGGGGTATACTTTAGTGCATTATCGAGTAAAATCCACACCAGTTGATGCAAGCGCTTTTCATCACCTTGCAAGACCACATGTGGTTCAATCACAAACGCCGTCTGCAATCCTTTTTGTTCACATAACACATGAAATAAATCTTGAATGCCAACAAGTAACTCTGACAAATTCACAGTCTGTAGCGAGAGTTCTAACTGATTTGAATCCGCGCGCGCAAGCGTTAAGAGATCTGCCACAAGTTGATTCATTCGGCGCGCCTCTTTGTCAATCGCAGAGATGCCCCCTGCTTCCTGTTCTATGGTGTGAGCTGGATGGCGCAAGAGGAGTTGCGCTTGGGCTTGCACGACGGCAAGCGGTGTGCGTAATTCATGCGATGCATCAGAGACAAAGCGCTGTTGTTTTTCCCACGATTGTCGAATCGGGATAAGTGCACGTTGGGCTAAAAACCATCCTGCTGCCACAGCCGCAAGCAATCCTGCGCTAATACAAAAAAAGATAAGCAGTAAAAGTGCATGCAACTCCCGCGTCTGATCGTCGATGTTGCGCACGATTTGCACAGTGACACCACTTGGCAGTACGCTACCGCTTTGCCCTGGAATGGAAACATTTAAAATGCGGAATTGATGGTTTTCGACCGTTTGATTGAAGGGACGTGGTTGCGAAAGATCATTCGCTAAGACCTGAAGCCCACTCGCAGAAAACGTATTTTCTGGCTGTTGAAACAACATGTGATGAGTCGAAGTCCATGCGATTAAGACCGTCGGCAATTGACCAAAATGCGGTCGCGAAAATGGAAAGTGCAGTTGCGGTGGAATGCCCGTCCCCGTTCCCGGCCAATGTGCAAACGGCCTTGGCGTTCCGCGCAAAATCATCTGCGCAGTCACCTGTAGTGAACTGTCGACCTTTTCATACAACCGCTCTTTTGTAAATACATAGAGCACCCCAGAGATCGCGATGAGAATGATCGCAAATACCACTGCATTCAACATCGCCAAACGCAACCCCACCCGCTGAAACATACCTACGACTCCTTTAGCATAAACCCGACTCCGCGCACCGTCTGAATGTAATCATCACACTCATGAAGGGTCAACTTTTTGCGCAGATAGTGAACATATACGTCTACCACGGCTGATCCCGAATCAGAATTAAAACCCCATACGCGATAGAAAATTTGCTGTCGCGTCAAGATTTGCTCTGCATTAATCAGGAAATATTCAAGTAACTCATATTCCTTTACGGTCAAATGCAGCGCTTTCTTATCTACAAATCCATCATGCGCCTGCGAACTTAGACTAATGCGGCGATACGCAATGTGATCCTCTTGAACGATACTTCCCTTACGTCGCGACAGCGCTCGAATGCGCGCCACTAACTCTGCAATATCAAATGGCTTTGTAAGGTAATCGTCCGCCCCAAAGTCGAGACCAATCACTCGATCCTGCACACTATCACGCGCAGTAAGAAACAGCACAGGTGTCATAAGCAACGCTTTACGGATCTCCTGAAGCACTTTATGACCGTCCAAATCAGGTAGCATAATATCTAAGATGATTACATCATACGGTTCATGTAGCGCTTTTTCCAACCCTGTACGGCCGTTGTACGCAACGTCTGTCTCCCACTCTTCTTCCAGTAGTGCAGCTTTCACAACAGACGCTACTTCTGTGTTATCTTCAATGATCAGTACGCGCATGTAGTACAAAACTCCTTCACCATTCATCCAACAATACACACAGGATTCCTGCCTCGGTTGTTTCCAAATCAAGGCAGGAACACGTGTGCATCTAATCGTTATTCGCGTAACTTACGTACTGACCGACCTACTTACCTACTCCTCCCTCACGATTGAGCAGGTTGTGATTGCAGTTGTGGCTTCGGTTGTGGTTGCCAAGTCCCCTTTTGCGTCACAAAAGTCGTCACGTGCGAGGCGTAGTCGTTCAGCATCTGCTGTTCCTGCGCTGACGTCATGTGACCTTTTGTCACCGCCGCGTCTAACCTCGTCTTCAGATTCGCTTCGAGATCTGAAATCAGCGTCTGCTCAGACATCCCTTTGCTCTGCGCCACCTGAACTAACGACTCGCCGCCTTTTAGATCCTTCATGAGCGTTCCTTGACTAACACCTAAGATCTTCGCCGCATCCTTATTCGGTCCCATCGGTCCACCCATCGGTCCACCCATCGGTCCACCCATCGGTCCACCTGCTGGTCTGTGGCCAATGCCTGGTCCCATCCCCTTTTGCGTCACAAAAGTCGTCACGTGCGAGGCGTAGTCGTTCAGCATCTGCTGTTCCTGCGCTGACGTCATGTGACCTTTTGTCACCGCCGTGTCTAACCTCGTCTTCAGATTCGCTTCGAGATCTGAAATCAGCGTCTGCTCAGACATCCCTTTGCTCTGCGCCACCTGAACTAACGACTCGCCGCCTTTTAGATCCTTCATGAGCGTTCCTTGACTAACACCTAAGATCTTCGCTGCATCCTTATTCGGTCCCATCGGTCCACCTGCTGGTCTGTGGCCAATGCCTGGCCCCATCCCCTTTTGCGTCACAAAAGTCGTCACGTGCGAGGCGTAGTCGTTCAGCATCTGCTGTTCCTGCGCTGACGTCATGTGACCTTTTGTCACCGCCGTGTCTAACCTCGTCTTCAGATTCGCTTCGAGATCTGAAATCAGCGTCTGCTCAGACATCCCTTTGCTCTGTGCCACCTGAACTAACGACTCGCCGCCTTTTAGATCCTTCATGAGCGTTCCTTGACTAACACCTAAGATCTTCGCCGCATCCTTATTCGGTCCACCCATCGGTCCACCTACTGGTCTGTGGCCCTTCCAAGCTCCATCATGATGACTCTGTGCTAGTTGCGGTCCAGGTATGCTCGATGAAGGTGTGGCCGTGGCTGCAAAGGCGCTGATCGTCCCAAACGAACCTAAAGCAAAAATCGAAACGGCACTCGTCGTCACCATCTTCTTAGTCGACTTCCAATTCATACAAGTAATCCCCTCTCATTCTCAACCTGTCACTCAGATTGAGTATTGTCCTAACGACAAACTCAGTATGGAGCAGGAATTTTAGAATTCTATTTAAAAATAGTGAACAAACTTATCCACTTACCATCTCACCCTATCATCAAAAGCTTACAACAAAAAAGATCGCTCATATCCAAGTAAGCGATCTAAGTAAGAAGAAAATCCATCTTAGAGAATGGCAGCGGAACACACACATGTTGACGCAACAACTCAGAATACCCACGCATACTATCCTTCTGGGCTGCCTTTGCGTTGTATAAATAATAGACACTTTTCTTCCAGTGACTTTCCTAAGGCAACTGTAGTTTGCGTGTTGTCTCGCGAACGACCAACTTTGTCGGCACTACATAATGAATGGGCACATCTTTTCTTGCATCTGAGTGCATCAAAGTAAAGAGAATCTCAGCCGCCATTTGCCCGATCTGTTCCTTATTCTGCGCAATCGTCGTCAGCGGAGGATATACATAAGAGGCCGCCTCAATATCATCAAACCCGACTAAACTCATCTCATCAGGAATACTGATCCCCTTAGAATGCAACACCTGCATAGCGCCAATCGCGCAAATGTCCGCAGAAGCAATGATGACCTCTGGCCATTCCTTTGTCGCCAAAACATCACTCATCGCCTGCTGTCCAGCCTTTAGGGTAAATAATCCACCTGCAATCCACTCCCTGCGAACGGGAATGTCTAATTCGCGCAGCCCTTTGTAAAATCCCTGCAATCGCTCCATCGCCACTGAAATATCCATTGGCCCATGAAGAAATCCAAACTTCCGATATCCATTCGTATAAAGTACATGGACGACTTCCTGCACGGCTCGTCGATTTTCGGAAGTAACCGATCCCATCAAAGGATTTGTCGCAACATAGTCTAATCCAACCATAGGAATACCAAGCGTAATCAGTTCATCAACCGCCTCTTCAGGTGTACCAATCAGTAATACACCATCAATCCCCCGATGTTTAATGCGGTCAATTATGCCCCACCCATCAAATGGCTCCGTCCGGTCACTCAACAGCATCATGTCATATCCCAAATCGCCAATGGTATCCTTGAACACATTCAGCAAATGTCCGATAAAAGGATGCCGCAACCCCACCCCATCTGGAGCGGGATAAATGACCCCAATCATTTTCGACTGATGCGTTACCAAATTGCGCGCCGAAGCCCGCGGATAAAAGCGCAATTCCTCAGCGACACGAAGAATATGCGCCTTCGTTTGCGCGTTAATATCGGGATAATTGTTAAAAGCCCTTGAAACAGCGGCCACGGACACACCTGCACGTTTGGCTACGTCTTTAATCGTTGTCACGTCCTACGCACACACCTTACGCCCACCACATCTCCCCGAGCTTCTCGCGAATGATCAACCGCTGCAGGAAAGTCGCCGCTTTATTGAACCCTTCATCAATCGACATGAGACTATCCTCGTGCTCAATACTAACGGCGCCATCGTATCCTACGAGTTGCAAAGTGCTGAGAATCTGCCGCCACGTCTCTTCTCCATGACCATAGCCCACCGTGCGAAAAATCCACGAACGCTTCCATTCATCGCGATAGCTCTTCGTGTCAAGCACACCGTTTAACGCGGTGTTGCGCGCATCGATCGCCGTATCCTTTGCGTGCACATGGAAGAGCGCACCTTGGCTCCCCAATTCTTTGATCGACTCCACCGGATCCATCGCTTGCCAAAAGAGGTGACTAGGGTCAAAATTCGCACCAATCGTGTCACCACACTCCGCACGCAAGTGCAACATCGTCTCCGTGTTATAAACCACAAATCCAGGATGCGGCTCAATCGCAACACGCACGCCATGTTCCTTTAAGAACGCATGTTGCTTCATCCAGTATGGCAGCACTTTTTCCTGCCACTGCCACGCAAGCACCCGGCTGTACTCCTCAGGCCACGGACATGTCACCCAAACTGGATTCTCCGATCTCTCAGATTCTCCTGGACAACCCGAGAACGTATTGACCGTATGCACACCAAGCGCCTCTGCAAGACGCACCGTCTGCTGAAAATCGACATGATACTGATGCGCCATCTCAGGATTCGGATGCAGCGGATTGCCATGACAACTAAGCGCACTAATCTCAAGTCCACGACTAGAAACTGCCTCCGCGAACTCGCGCAACGCCGCCTGATCAGAGAGAAGTACAGCAGGATCACAGTGCACTTTACCTGGATACCCACCCGCACCGATCTCCACACAGTCAAGCCCACTTTTCGCCACAAGGTCTAGCGCTTCATCACGCGACTTATCGCCAAAGAGCACCATAAACACACCAAGTTTCATCCTTATTCCCCCTCGTCCTTCTACACCCTACGCAAAATACACAGCCTGCCCAGTGCGCGCCGACTCGTAAATCGCCTCAAGAATCTCCGTAACAACCAGCGCCTCTTCTGGCTTCACCACAGGATCCTTATCTTCGAGGATCGCCTCAATCCACAGCTTCATCTCAAGGTCTGCTGCACTCATCTTTTTCCCATCGAAAAAGTCCGCCCCAGACGCCTCCAATTGAACCTCGCTGGTGTACAACTTGCCAAATCGCTCCCCGTGAATCCGCAGCCCATTATTCATGTCTGCACCAGCTTTTGTGCCAGACAGCGAACACTTCGCCTCCCCCACATCTAGTGTATTCAGAGCCCAACTCGACTCCAAAATAATCGTCGCTCCATTTTTCATTATTACGAAGCCAAAAGCAGAATCCTCCACAGTAAACTTCTCCGGATCCCAAGATCCCCACGCATTAGCCGCATTTTTCATCTGACTTAGCTGATGGTGTGTAGTGCCAAGCACAACTTTCGGTTCGTAGTTATTCATCATCCATAGCGTCAGATCGAGCGCATGCGTTCCAATGTCAATCAGCGGTCCGCCACCTTGCTTCTCCTCATCGAGAAAAACGCCCCACGTCGGCACCGCACGCCTCCTTAGCGCATGCGCTTTTCCGAAATAGATATGACCAAACTCATCTTCTCGACATAACGTATGTAGATAACGACTATCCTCGCGAAAACGATTCTGATAGCCAATCGTCAGCTTCCTCCCTGTCCGCCTTGCAGCTTCAACCATTCTGCGCGCATCGACTGCCGTCTTTGCCATCGGCTTCTCACACATCACATGCAAACCCGCTTCGAGTGCCGCAACTGCAATATCTGCATGACTGTCGTTTGGCGTGCAGATATGCACCACGTCCAAGGTCGAATTGCGCAAAAAGTCTCGGTAATCAGTGTACACTTGTGCCTGGTCTGTGCCATATTGCTCTGCAGCCACTGTCGCGCGATCTTTTACAATATCGCAAAATGCGGTAATCTCCACTGTGTCCAACTTCGCTAAACTAGGCAAATGTTTTCCTAATGCGATCCCTTGGCACCCAACAATGCCCACTTTTAGTTTTGAACTCATCCTTACGCACCCCTCATTTCTGATTCTTCATGCTCACAAGCGCTGTTAGATACGCATAACTCGTCGTCACACTCTTAAGTGGGTCTCCTTCACAGACATCCTGCTCCACAAATAGCCACTTTGTTCCACTGTCCTTTGCCACCTGCACCATCTGTGGCAAATCTAACATCCCTTCGCCTAATGCCATAAAACGACGATCTGGATCGCGACTCATATCCTTCACATGCACGAGCGGCACTCTCCCCATGTACTTTTGCAGATAAGTAGTCGCGCTTTCTCGCGCGTATTCAATCCAATACAGATCGAGTTCCGCCTGCACCGCCTCTTTCTGAGTCAATCGAAACAGACTATCAAGCGCATACTCATTCACTTCCGTTTGGATCAAAAATTCAAACGCATGATTGTGATAGCAAAAAGTCAGTCCCTCCACACGACACGTCTCGCCAATCTTCTCGAGGCTTTCTGCCAATTCAAGATAATCGCGAACAGACTGCCGTCGTGGTTCTGGAAGATACGGGCATACAAGGTAGCTGAGCCCAAGCTCCTTTGCATACTCAATCTCAGACGCCAAATGCTCCTCTAAATCAGCAAGCGCAACATGACTTGAAACAGGCATCAAACCAAGATCCTGCACAATCTCCCGCAGTTCGCGCGCCTGCAAATTCCCGTAGCCTGCAAACTCCACCCCGCGATACCCAATATTCGAAATCTCCTTTAGCGTATCGACGAAATTATCCTTCATTCGCTCACGCAACGTATAAAGTTGGAGCCCGATCTGAGCTCCCTCATTCCCCGTTTCTCTCACAATCCGCATCCTCCTACCGAAAACGTTTTCTGTCACCCATTATCACGCTATTCGAATGAAAGTGTCAATATGCACCCGATCAATTTTCACATCTCTTAGCATCCCGCAGTTATCTTCTGTCAAAATAATTCCTTTTCAGCCGTTACTCTGCCAGGAACCTCTGCATCTGAAGTTGTCGAGTTAACCATGACCCCTCGTAAATCTTGACCCATTGGATATCGTGAGTGGTAGCCAAGCGGTATCTTCATTTAATATTTCCCCAGAGCAATTTGGCACATGGTTGTAAACATAAGTAAGTGACAAGAGGGCTTGACCACATAGAACTGCCCCTCAGTTACACTCGGGGGCAGCTTCAAGGATCACCTATTCACGATTGAATTGAATTTGATTTAATTGGAATTATGCAATTTCATAAAACATAAGCATCGCCTCTCCTGATCATCCACTCCCCCATTACGCATCTCACATCCACAAAAACCTAATGCGGCATCGTGATGATGTTCATGATATCCTCGTCCAGTTGCTCAGGCTTGGTCAACAAGGAAACGATTACAAGCGTTGCGATAGAAAGGAGAATCGCAAGCGTAGCCCCGAAGAACCCGCCTGGATTGTAGTTAGCCACCTGAAACCAGATGGAGGTCGTGATACCAACGATCGCTGCAGCGACAGCACCAGTTCCTGTCGCTCGTCGCCAGTTCAGTCCTATCGCAATCGACGGTACAAAGACAGAGGCGAGGATCGACCATGCAGCAGCTCCCGCAATTCCGATTAGACTGTTCCAGTAGTACGTAACAACAAGAGCAAGTGCGATGACGAAAAAGGTTGTCACGCGTCCGAGCAATAATCCCTTTCGCGGCGAAAGTTGAATGCCAAGCGTTTTTTCGACGAGGTCATGCGAAATCGCAGCCGCCCCAATGTTTGAAAAACCATTGATCGTGGCCATGGATGCGGCAATCAGCGCGGCAAATGCCAATCCAGCGATCAGTGGTGGCGTATAGTGAAGCAAGAAGTAAGGTGCAGCATAGTTCGAACTTGCCAAAGGCTTCACTTTTCCTTCTGCGACGAGCGCGGCCAATGCCAATCCAGAAAAACTGACAAGACCTGCGATGCCATACGTGATCCCATTGATCATCCCCTGCCACTTCAACTTGTGGACATCGCGGTGTACATAATACTTGGCTAAAAGCTGCGGTTCCCCCGAATGGCCAATCGAAAATGCGATAAGCCATCCGATCGCACCGCCAAGTCCAATCCCCCCCATCCCCTGCGGCCACCATAGCGCAGCGTGTGCTTGCATCACAGGATTTGGTGCATGCGCTAACACGGAGAGGACGTGAAAAGGATTGCCAACCACCACAAACATGGCGATGAGCACCGTGAGTCCGGCGAGCATTTCCATGGAAAATTGAATCATATCCGTCCAAATCCCACTGGCAATGCCGCCCATCACCGTGTAGACGGTAACGACACTCGCGCCAATCAGTACGCCACCCCAAAAAGAAATATTGAAAATCGATGAGATCACGACACCCATTGCCATAAATTCAACCGACAGGTAGCCTAGCATTCCAGTTAGGATCCCTATAACACTTAATATTCTAATTACTTTCGCGTTCGATGGATACCGAATAGCCACTGCATCGGGTATGCTCACCACATCGCGGATCTCTGCAAGCGTTCTCATTTTACGGCCAATCAAATAAGCGGAGATCGAAAACCCGAGTATCGCAATAACCTGAATCCACTCTGCAACAATGCCGAATTGGTAGGCCAGCCCTGGAATTCCGACCAAGCCGAATCCGCTCATGATGGCGGCGCTTCCAGAGACAATCGCGATGACATAAGGCGCTTTCTTCCCAGCAATAAAGTAATCGGCAGGCGTTTTGGCTCTCTTACTCATATAAGCACCAATCGCCAAAATAACGAGCAAATAAATAACGACCACAATTTTAATGATTGCAGGAACCTGTTGAAATCCCATGGCTTCGCCTCTCACCCTCCTTTATGCAAACCGCATTATACATTTTGCCTTGCCTTAGCTTTTTGGATGATCTCGTCCATTCTCTGATTGCCCCGATCAAATATCCGGCTATGAATATATCCTGGCGCCCATGTAAACAACAGCCACCCAATGGCAACAAACAAAAACGCCGGCACAGGATTGCCAAGCATCTTTCTCCCCTCCCTTCTACAAAAGTTCCTGTTCAAACCCCTCGTGATTGCTCCACAAACGATCACCTCATCCGATGTCGCAGCCAATCGAAGGTTAAGATTATCTTATCACTTTATGTTCAAAAAATACAAACTATTTATTCTGTGCATCTTTCTGATTTCTCATGGCAGAATGTGCACGAGCCACTCCGCGATCGATCAGTCCCTTGATCGATTCAGCACTTCGCCCTGTGCGCTTCAGAATAGCAACCGTGTGCTCCCCACATTGCGGCGGCGGTCCTTGCACCTCTACCTGACTACGCGAAAACGTGATCGGCGTGCGAATTACAGGCAGATTGCCAAATACCGTATGTTGCACCTCTTGAATCAACTGGTGGTCGCGAATCACATCGCTTTCAACCAACGCCGCTACATCCCAAATGGGCCCATGCAACACATGATGTTTTGCACATACCGCACACCATTCGGCAGTGCTCCTCTTTGTAAAGACGAGATCCAACTCCGCACTTAACTGCTGCCGATGCGCCACACGGTCTTGATTCGTTCGATAGTCAGGATGATCAGCTAAGTCGGTTCGCCCAATCGCCCCACAAAAAACGGGCCATGCCACCTCAGACTGGGCACCCGCCATGATCCAGCCATCTGCAGTAGGAAAGGCTTGATACGGTACAATCTCCGCATGTTGATTGCCCATGGCGATGGGAGATGTCCCTGTTGCGACATATTGACCAAAACGCGTCGAGAGATTGAACACCATCGAATCGATGAGATTGATCAATATAAGCTGACCATGTTCCGATCGCTCACGTTCAAAGAGCGCTGCGCAAATCGCTCCAAACGCCATATAGGCTGTCGTATTGTCCGCAATGGGTACACCGGTTAATAATGGTTTGCCACCGATCTCACCCGTCATGCTCATCACTGCACCCATGCCTTGAATGATCGGATCCATCCCTGGGCGATCCGCGTATCCTTCCGTGTCGCCAAACGCTGAAATCGAACAATAGATCACGCGAGGATTCAATCCCACCACATCGTCATATCCGATTCCCAATCGATCACATGCCCCCGGTCGATAATTTTCCACAATCACATCCGCTTCTCTACACAGATCAAGCGCAATCTGCAGCCCATCTGGATCCTTTAGGTTCAATGCAATCGACTGCTTCCCATGATTATACGCTGCAAACAAGTAGCTCTCGCCATCCTTAAAGTAGCTCCCGGATTGCCTCGCCTGATCTCCTGTCAACGGCTCGATCTTCACGACCTCTGCCCCCATATCAGCCAACATATTCGTACAGTAGGGTGCGACCAACCAGTGACCGACCTCCACCACTTTGATTCCTGCAAGTACCCCTACTGACACTCCCATATGAATCCCCCCTTTACTCATCATATACGTTAAAATTCAAAATTCAATGACAACCCTGATAATAGTCTTACTTCCCCCCCATTGTAATCCACAACTTACGAAACGGGGCCATTTTCGTTCATTATGAGCATTTTGCGCTGTCCTCATTTTTTTCAGAAAAGAGACCTTTTAGAGGTTGTTCAAAAAGGGTTGAGGTAAGATGCAAGCAGGAGTTTGGTGAAGTCTGGACATGCGCGCGGAGTGTACGATAGGTGGGACATGAGCACGCATGTCCAGCACAAGCCGAAGCCCTGCGCCGCAGAGTTCTCGACCCTTTTTGAACAACCTCTTTTAGTGGATGGGGGAAAGTTATTTTTCGAGGTTAGACAACCCGCACTCACACTGGGCTCAACGAACAGTGAAAAAAGCTCATTATGATTGGGTGCAACGTCTTTTTACTTCGTATCACTCCTAACGGGTCTTGACATACTAAGCCACAGTGAGAAAAATCCATGAAAGGACTGATCGCATGAATCGATTGGCCTATCTTGCTGTAACGAGTGTGCTGCTTTCCGGCCTTGCAAGTGCGACACCTGCGCTCGCGTCCTCGCTCCCGAACACGCCTCAGCAAACGACCGCTCCTTACGAAATAAGCCACACGTTTACTTCTGTTGGAACGACGCCGCACTTCACAGGTATAGATGACACCTTCCATAAGCTCTACGTGAGCAACCTGAGTGCAGGCACGGTCACTGTCGTGAACACAACAAACGGCCAACTGATTAAGAGCATCCACTTAGGGGGCACATTGCACACCGTGATGGTGGATCAAGAGGCGCACCGAGTCTACGTCACAGACATTGAGCGCAACTTGCTCGATGTGATTGATGCAAATAAGGATATGTTGGTGCATGATGTCGCGGTGAGTCGTATGCCGCATGGCCTCGCCCTTGCCCCGATGTGGCATCGCATCTATGTGTCAAGCGTTGGTGAAAGCAAAATTGACGTGGTTGATTCAGCGATCATGAAGCGCATCGCAACGATTAAAGTCGGACCAAACCCCTGGGGCGTCGCCACCGATCGCGACACACAGACGGTCTTTAGTGCAAATACCGGCTCATTGCCAGATGGCACGAACAATCCTAAGGGCAATTCCGTAACTGAAGTTGATGGGCGGACGAACACTGTAAAACGCACAGTCATCGTCGGTCCGCATCCATGGAACATCCTTGTCAATCCACTCACGCATCGTGCGTATACAGGAGTGAGTGATGCAAATGACGTGGCCGTTCTAGCCGATAACAGTCCCGTGCAACACTTCGCAGTCGGCAAATCACCACACGGACTCGCGCTCGATCTCACGCGCCAACTCCTATTTGTCGATAATTCAGGCAGCAACACCGTCTCTGTGATTGATGTGAAAACAAACGCGGTTATTCAAACTGTTCCTGTAGGAAAGCAGCCGCAGGGCGTAAGCGTCGATCAGCAGACAGGGGATGTGTATGTCGCCAACCAGGGGGATAACACTGTGACCGTATTGCATCCGACAAAAAGCTAATAGAGTCAGTAAAATGACCCGGTTCACCGCGCCCGCAAAGCATTTTATACACGATCTCGTCGCAGCATTCGTTTTTGCGCACGCAGGAACTGGGTCGATCCATTTTTTGTATCTCGCCATGTATTCTGTCCAACCCCGCACATCTATCCAACGTTTTTTAGAAAGTTTAAAAATCCTCCAAGCCCTGTCGAGTTAATCGCTTCTTTCCCCTGTACGCCAATTTAGATAAATCGTCATCCGATCGTCATCCACTTTTTTCCACCATCTTGTGTCCGCAGCAAACTGCCATCCGCAGACAACATCCATCCGTTATTCGCATTGACAAATTGCATCGCGATTGGGAACGGCCACTGAGATGTCGTGAAGTTTTCATTCGTCCACTGTGCACCGCCATCTTGTGTAACAAAAATACTCTGACCGTTTTGTCCGACCAGCCATGCCACATTGTCATGCGCACCCACCCAGTTCGCACTCTCTGCGCCAATCAAAGTGTGCAGCGTTGGCGCCAAATTTTCTTGCGCTAGTGCATCTTGCGCATCTGCGAGTGAGCGCGCATTGCTAAGCGTCCAGTGGCGCCCACCATCTGTCGTGACTTCTGTGCGATTCGGGTAAAATTCACTCATCGCAAATCCCACATTTTGATTCGCAAAATACACCGTATCATATCCCCCAGGAATCGCAGGCAAGTTCACTTGTGTAAATGATCGTCCGCCATTTGTCGTGTGATAGACAACGCCATTGCTCCCGATGGCATACCCATCTGTTGCTGTCGGAAAGGAAATTGATGACGACGACACATTTCCCGCATACCGCGCTTCCAACTGACGCGGGAGATTGCCAATGGTGTGCCAGGACTCTCCTCCGTCTGTCGTGACGAGCACTGCCCCTGCGTCACCTGGCAACCCAAGACCATAGCCCTGCTGCGCCGTCAAAAAGGAAAAACCAAGCGTTGGCGTCACTGTTCCAGACAGATACACAGGTTGCCACATTTGTCCACCGTCTGTCGTGTGCAGCAATGTGCTTGGCCCGCTATACGATCCATCGACAAGCCATCCATCTGTCGCGGTCGGGAACGACAGCGAATGAAACGTCGGCAAACCTTGCACACCTGTGATGGCACGGGGTTTCGTCCAATTCTGCCCACCATTTGACGTCGTCTCAACAGACACCGTTCCCATCCCACATGCATTGCATTCTCCGACAACCACTGCGGAGGACGCGCCTGTTGCAGCCATCGGCCCCGGATCAGAACCAGGACCTTGTGGCGCATGCGTTGCACCGCCTGGCGCAGGACCTGCGCCCGCTGTCGACACACCTAAGACTGGCTTCCACGTCGTGCCATTTGTCGTACGAAAGACAGAGTACGATTGCTGACTCATGCCACCTTGCCCTGCAATCAGAAACCAAGCAGTATTCGCATTGATCACGCGCAATTGAGCAAAATCGAACGAACTTGGTAAATGATTTAGCACTTGATGCCACGTACTTCCCCCATCTGTCGTGTGATAAAGCGCACCAGAAAAAGTATAAACCCAGCCGTCAGCAAGCGTTGCAAATCCCATCTCCATAGGTGCGCCTGGCACCGTGATAGGTGTGAAGTAGCTTCCGCCATCTGTTGTGCGATACAGCTTCGTCGTGCCCTTTTGTCCATTCCCGACAATCACGTACCCGACTGACGCGCTCAGAAAATCAACACGATGCACGCTTCCTGGCGTAGTGATGGTGTGCCAAATTTCACCGCCATCGCTCGAGGCGATCAGTTGCTTTGTGTTCGTATTTGCATTTCCCAGGCCAAGAGCAAACACATCTGCCGTATTCACAGCGTCAAGGCTCTGAATGTTTAACTTCCCATGATACTGCATCGTAAAGAACTGTCCGCCATCTGTCGTATGGGCGATCACACCATTTCCACCAATCCACCCGACACTTGCATTCACAAAACGCACAGTGTTCAGCGTTTGGCTCGCGGTCCCTTGCACCTGTGACTGCACGGTAGTTGTCATGTGGGCACCAGGAGATCCCCCGATCGCATTCGCTTTCGGCCATTCCTTTGCCACTGTCGCAGCCGTCACAGATAATGGCTGAGTGATCGTAACAGCCGCTGTGCCCGTTGTTGCAGCGGTCGGATGTGAGACGGTCTTCTGTGTGGACTGGGATTGTGATTTTGTTGTTGTGCTTGTCTGCGTGTTTGCGGATCCTTGTGTTTGCGTAGTTGTTTTTGTCTGTGGAGCCGTTGTCGTCTGCGTCGAAGGTGGGGATGAGGGCGCATGTGCAGTTGGTGCAACACTCTCTGTGACCACTCCACATCCAGCTAATGTCGCTGAAATCCCCAAAAGTGCTGTCATCATCCATAGATGCGAAACCTTCATGTTCTTTTCCCCTCTCACAACTGTTGTTCCGTTTCTTTACTGGACGTCACTATGCACAAAAAGGTTACAATATGCGACTTAGATACTTCTACTAGCCCAATTTTATTACAACAAAACAATCACTAACATATGTTAGTAACAGTAACACATGTTAGTGATTGTTTTGTTGTAAGCTCTAATAGATAAATAGATTGTCTTTTTAGAATACTCATTCATAAGGGGGATCACAAGATTGGGTAAGGGTTCAACGATGGTCGTTTGCGCACTCCTTGCAGGCGGTTGCCTGTTCACCGTACCGCTCGCCACACCGGCTGTCGCAGCATCGACTGGCATTTCGCACGCGCCACGGATTGGACTAAAGCCCAATCGTAGCACGACCGCCAGCGGATACGGATGGTCGTCAAGCAACTGGTCTGGTTACGCCTTGTCCGGTAACGCAGGTGAATATAACATCATCACTGGCAGTTGGATTGTCCCGACCGTTCAACCAAGTAGAGGATCAACCTACTCTTCGAGTTGGATTGGCATTGATGGATTTAACAACAGCGACCTGATTCAAACTGGCACAGAACAAGATTACTATAGTGGATCAACACATTACGACGCCTGGTGGGAAATCCTCCCCGCATCTGAGACGGTCATCTCCAACATGACGGTGAAACCAGGCGACCATATGAGCGCCTCCATTAAAAATGACGGCAACGGAGATTGGACGATTACGATCAATGACCTCACGGAGAATGAGTCGTTCACAACCACGCAGGCTTACTCAGGTCCTGCCGCATCGGCGGAGTGGATTCAGGAAGCCCCTACGATTGGCGGACATGTGGCGACACTCGCAAAGTATGGGCAAACCATGTTTAACCCAGGCACAGTGAACGGAAGCAATCCAAACTTTGTCATCGGCAACGGCGGAGTGATGGTACAAAAACAAAAACAAGTGTCCACCCCTTCTGCTCCCGATAGCGACACAGACGGCTTCAACGTCGCCTATGGTTCTACGGCGCCAGCCGCCCCAACCTCCTGATCGCCTCCTGATCGCCTCCTGATCGCCTCCTGATCGCCTCCTTTGCGTTCGCCCCACACCCCCCCTTTTCATAAAAAAGGGGGTCTCATTTCACCTGAACAGTCACCGATTCGATATACGCCATTTTCGTTGGGAAGGAATTCTCTCCTGTTTGCGGATTTTGCTTAACGGGAATGGATGCGATTTTTTGTACGACACTCATACCCTGAATCACTTTCCCAAACTCAGTGTAGATCGGCTGTTGGTTGAGACTCTGACTTTCGGAACCTGTGCAAATGAAAAACTGACTGCCATTTGACACGGTATTCGCACCGCGATTTGCCATGGCGACGATACCTGGGGCATAGGGATATTTGGGTGGAAGTTCGCTTGCAAATTCATACCCCGGGCCACCCGTGCCATTGTTTCGCGGATCTCCTGTTTGAATCATAAACGATTTAATAATGCGAAAAAACGTATCCCCTGTGAAGAAGTGATGCTGTGCGAGAAAGACAAAGTTGTTCACCGTCTTTGGTGCGCTCTTCGCAAACAGTTGAATCGTAAAATTTCCATAATTCGTCTGTACCACCGCGTCATACTGCTTTGTCGAATTGATTTGCATCGGCGGGGGTGACGTCCAGCGTTGTTTTGTCGTAGCTGGCGGCACATTTGCCTTCGATCCTACCGTGGAGGCCTGTTGACTTGAACTCGTTCCACAGCCAGTGAGCACTGCAACACTGAGAAGCGCCATCCCGATCAAAGAAGTGAGCTTACTGTTTATGAAGCCTTTGATCATCTGTTATTCCTCCATATACAATCGATTAAGGGGCTTACACTTTCTCTGCCACGAGTGTAAACGTCTTTGGAATGCCCATGTCGTCAACTTTGTGATTTGGCTCTTCTTCTAGAACACGAATACAAAGGCCAACACGTGCGATCGCCGTTACGATCTCGCCAAGTGTCCATTTGCGCAACTGTACAGTATGCGTCTCTTTGGCATCTTGGACAAATTTTGTGAACGCCACCGCAGTCGTCTCCAAAGTCGCGTCAAAGTAGTTGCCGGTGACTTTATGTTTGCGTCCTTTAGATGTAATTAATTTCGTTGATACCGGGTGAAAATCTTGCAAGATCATTCGTCCACCTTTACCAAGCAGTCCAATGACCACTTGTGCGAGTGGTTCTAAATCAATGAAGTAGTGTAAAATGCCTAATTCCATGAGCACGATATCAAACTCTCGCTTGCTGTCCACTTGCGCCAGCGAAAGCACGTCGGACACGATGTACTCGATCTCTACCCCTGCTGCCTGCGCCACTTCTGTCGCATACTTGGCATTCTCAGCAGACGTGTCAACAACCGTCACCTCTGCCCCAAGCAGCGCCAATGCCACAGCTTTTCTACCGTGTGAGCCAAGTAGATTGGCAATTCGCTTCCCCTCCACAGCGCCCACATGACGTTTGATCGCCGTTAATTGTGCACGCGGATTACGCGCGATCTGTGCGGCGGCGGCCGTCGGTTGCCCAAAACGAGTGACCCATGCATCGTATGCAGACTGGTTCCAAGCGCGCTCTGTCAGCGCATGAAGAGTTTGTTGCTTGTGTCGCAAGAAATCCCGAATACGCTGTACGGTCAAATCATCTGACACTCGGGTTCGCAGAAAAAATTCAAAAGACTTCACCCACACCACGTGACCATCCTGCTCGATGTCCACGCGGTCGGGATCAGTCACAATCACAGAGTTGTAATAACAGGTGAGCGCGATCAAGATCCCTGCACGAGAACAGGTGCACGTCGCAGATTCCTCGTTTTTTTGCACACTCTTCTCCTGTGCAGCCGCAAACAGATTGCAAGCCTCCGCGAATAAATCCCACTGAACAGAGATTTCTATTTTATCCATATCTAGAATATCTATTCCCTGCAATGACAAAGCGATCGCACCTTCAAAACAATAGGGAATGCCTTGTGCTTGAAGCTCCTCCGCGCTCTCTATAGCGACTGCACGCCACCTGTGTGTCACATCAGACATCTCCTATCTACCTCGATTTGCTCATATCACGTGTGACATTTTACCAAACCTTGCACTTCTAAATCTAGCGCACGCCAAAGATTTCTTCCAGATTCATTTCAGGTTGGAGCGCTAGACTGTTTTATGGACAGGAATTATGCGAGCAACCTATTTCGACGACAAGGAGTTAGATGCTTATGGCAAGCAAGATGGGGAAACGGCTCATCGGGATCGCCGGCGTGGCTGTGACTGCAATTTATACTGCCGGATATATCTACACTATGCCGTCAGTCAACGCCCAAACAAGTAGTGGGATGCCTCTTTCACCGACAAATAACAACACGACGCCTGGTGCTGCAGCAACTGCACACAGCGCACATACGGCGTCTAAAAGCTCATCTACAACAAATTCGACAACAAGTCCGAAAAAGAAACCAAGCACATCATCATCGAGTACTGCAGCTTCCTCTAGTGCCGCGAAGTATAAAAATGGAACTTATACAGGCATGGGTACCAATCCCTATGGCTCTATCGCACTCACCGTGACCATTGCACATGGAAAAATCTCTGCCGTACACATCACGAACTGGTCGATGCACTATCCTCAATCTGTCGTTGATCCTCAATTGCCGCAAGAAGTGGTACAGATGCAAACGTATCAAATCTACATCGTGAGCGGTGCCACAGCTAGCACATATAACTTTGCACAAGCGGTCTATCAAGCTCTGCAAAAGGCAAAAGCGTGAGGTGTGCAATGTCAGATCTGCAGTATGTGACAGATACGTACCTGCTGATGGGTACGGTCGTCTCGATTCAAGCCGTTTCGCGCACAGAGGCAGATGTTGTGCAATGCGCGATCGCAAGAGCCTTTGACGCGATGTGTTTTGTCGAGGAGACGTGTAGTCGGTTCAACGAACACAGCGCACTGCGCGAACTATGCCGTCATCCAGAGCAATCGATGCAGGTACCTGACGTGCTATTTGAGACGTTGCGCATCGCCCTTGAAATGAGTGTCCTGACAGACGGTGCCTTTGATCCGACGATTGGCGCAACACTTGAGGCCAATGGATTTAATCGCGACTATCTGACAGGGAACGTGGTGCAGTCTGATATCGCAAGTACGGAACCTGTGAGTTACCGCGACATCACACTTGATGAAGCAAACCACACAGTGCTCTTACAAAAACCTATGTTGCTCGATTTAGGGGCTGTGGCAAAAGGATTGGCGGTTGATCTGGCAGCGAGGGAACTGGCGGAGTGCGACGGATTTGCCATAGACGCAGGTGGCGACTTGTATTTGCACGGCGTCGATCCGACAGGGGACGAGTGGACAGTAGGCATTCAACATCCACTCGAAAAGGAACGGATGATATGCTTTTTACGAGCCACCAATGTGGCTGTCTGTACGTCTGGGAGCTACGAGCGAAAAAGTCCTCTCAAACGTAACAAGCACCATCTCATCCACCCAAAAACGGGAGATTCAATCACGGGACTCCTCAGTTGCACAGTTATCGCCCCACTCGCCATTCTCGCTGACGCAGTGTCCACTGCCGCTTTCGTACTTGGCGCGGACAGGGCGCTGGAATTTGTCGAATCCTTAGAACTTCCTGCACTCTGTATCAGTGATACGTTAGATGTAACCATGACACACGCGATGGAGAGGTATCTTACATGAACAAAGAACCAAGGCCGCATCAAACACAAGATCCCTTCGTGCGATTTATCAAAACGCCCAAAGGAATGGTCATGGCGCTTCTTATTTTGCTCACACTCATTGGGGCGTTACGCCCACAAGACCACTTCGCATTAGTGAATGCCCTGCTGGCCGTTGTGACTGCGCTTATCCTCGACGGCATAGTTGCCCTGTTTCATCACCGCAAGAAGCTCTTTTCAGACGGGGCGGTCATTACCGCACTCATTGTGGCGGATGTGCTCAGCCACATGACGCCACTCTACATCATCATCGCGACAACTGCTGTGGCGCTTATGTCCAAACATCTATTGAAGATAGGACGCAAGCCAATTTTCAACCCTGCAGCGTTTGGATTGCTCTTTGCAATCGTGGCGTTTGGCACAGGCCAAAGCTGGTGGGGGAGTTTGGCGCTATTGCCCACATGGTCTATCATCTTACTGCTTGTAGCGGGGGTTTATATCACACAACGGGTCAATAAATTCCCCCTAGTGTTAACCTTTCTTGGCACGTACTTCATCCTTTTACTCGCGATGGCGATCATGCACCTCGGCCTGCCATCCGATACACCGGGCGATGCACTGCGTGTACCATTCGTAAACTCTGCGCTCTATCTCGCCTTCTTTATGTTGACAGATCCCCCAACTTCGCCTGCGCCATACCGCCACCAAGTTTTCTTCGGCGCGATCGCAGCAGGTGTCGGAACAGTCATCTTCGCAACAAGCGGAGGACTCGCCTACCCTCTGATTGGTCTATTGACAGGGAACGCATGGAAGGCAACTTTACATTGGCTGACAAAACTAGAAACTCGCCGTAGTTATCCTGAAACCTATGAACAAGGCCGCGCAAATCAGTAACCTACGAATGCTGCGCATGGCTTTATACGGACAGGAATCAATCCATGCGCAGCTTCCTTCAAAAGAGAAAAAAGATAATTATCCCGGTTCACACTTTTTTCAGTTGCCGTTCTTGCATCAATTGTGCAACTTCCTGTGCGTTCGCATCTGGGGAAGCGCTGAGCTTTGAGATAATGCGCTGCTGAATCTCTACCGATTTATTTTGGCTCAATTTAGCCTGACCTTCCATCCCTGTGATCTCAATGCGAAATCCAACGATTCCCTTCATCATATTGCGATAAAATGGTTCATCCGCATGAGTGGACAACTCTGATGCTGGTTCGTAAAATTGCACCGATTTGTCTAAGATCGCCGCCAATTCTTCTTCGCTCTGCACAATGGTACACGTACCGACCACGTGTACTGCCGTGTAGTTCCACGTCGGAACGGAGGCAGGAATTTCATACCACGAAGGCGAGATGTACGTATGGGGTCCAGAAAATACGACAAGTCCTGTTTTTTTATTTAAAGTTTGACATTGCGAATTAGCTCGCGCCATATGCGCGAGTAGAACATTCTCTTTTGCATCATAGTAAAAGGGCAAATGTGTCGCCACCGGTTTCCCCTCATGCTGCGTAAACAAAATGCCAAAACTGTACGTCTGAATGAATTGCACCACTTCGTCCGGAACACTCATTTGATATGAACGCGGAATGTACACTTTTCCCATCTCCTCTCTCACCTTACTGGATCATAGCGCAAATTCCATCATCAAAGCACAGAGTGTATGATATACTAAGATATATAGACAACAAAAGAATACGTAGGGAGTGATCGTATGAGTCTCTTTGATTCGTTAAAAAGCAAGACATCCCATGGCGTTTCAAAAGCGTTGTCAAACACTGAAAAGGCATTAAGAAAAGCAGAGATCAACCGCCAAATTGCAAAATCAAGAGATGAACTGGACGCACTGTGTCTTCAGTTTGGTCGCATCGTGCATCATGCGGGCGTGGCGGCTGAAGCTGAAGTGCGTTCATTTCTTGAATCAACTCACGCGATTGAAGTTGCAATCGCAGAGAATCTAGACAAAGTTAAAGATCTAGAAGAAACAAATGATCGCGAGGGAGATGAAACGTTCACAAAGACACTTTGTGCTCACTGCGGAGCTGAGATTCTCCCTACACAAAAGTTTTGCGGCGGCTGTGGCGTCACGCTGCACAGCAATTAACGCTCTTATGTCTTCTCATGTCGTTGCAATTCCTCCAGTAGTTTGCGCTTCATGACTTTCCCTCCTGCATTCTTTGGAAGCTCACTGCGACTCCATATCTGCCGTGGGCGTTTGTAGCCAGAGAGTTGTTCATGTAAAAAACGACGAAGTGCGACTTCTTGTGCTCCGCTGTCTATGCCTTTTTCCCACACGACAACGCACACAGGAATCTGGCCCAACACGGAGTCAGGAATACCAAATGCACATGCTTCTCGTACACCTGGATACACAAGCGCTACGCGTTCAATCTCAGATGGATAGAGATTCACTCCACCGCAAATGATGAGATCGGAGGAGCGCCCAGTCAGATAGAGATATCCCTTTTCATCGATGTAACCAAGATCACCCGATGCCTTCCATCCATCCGAACGTTCGATTTGTTTCTGCAAATCGTGATCAGCCTTGGCGTACCCGCTAAACCCCATGCCGCTCTTCACCTGAATTTCACCGTTCACGACGCGTACTTGTGCTGGGAAAAACGGCAATCCGACAGATTGCGCATAGGTTTCATCGTCTATAGACGGACAGACTGAGACAAACCCCACTTCAGACGATCCAAAGTATTCATAGAATGTGGCGTGCGGATAGGTGCTACACCATTCCACGCGCGTTTGAACGGGGAGCTTATCTCCCGCCGAGATACAGGTGATCGCGGCATCGGTCGCCCATTCGGGCCGTGCGCGACACACATCAAGCACGGAGCGATACATCGTCGGAACCATAAAGACAGCACTTATGTCTGCGAATTTGATTCGTTTTGCCGTGAAATCCGGATCAAAGTGGCGCAAAAGCTCTACTGTACCCCCGACAAAAAGCACGTGAAGGGCCGCAATCAACGAGGCGGAATAATAGAGGGGCCCTGGTACGAGCAATGTACTTGTGCCACTGATTCCAAATTCGAGTGTCATCCCAAAGAAGCTCTCCGTCCACGACCGATGCGTGCGAAGCAATCCTTTAGGTGCCCCCGTGGTACCGGAAGAATACCCCACATAAAATATATCTTCATCTGACAACCCTGCGTCTAGGGTCCTATCTTCATATGGCAAAGTAGACTCAGACTCCGTAGGCTTTTGTACACAGAGATCCTTGAGCCATATGCCAGTGAACGTTTTTGCAAGGTCCCTTGTCACAATGAGTTGCTGATCATCCTCGCGAATCACGCGCCACGGGTTCATCTGTTCGAGAATCTTCTCATTCTCTGCAGTTAAAAGGCGTGGATTGAGCGGTGCAACGACAAATCCTGCGTGAGCGAGCGAAAGAAACAGTTCAAGATAAGCGATGCTATTATGTAGATACAGTGCAACCACGTCACCTGGTTGCCCACCTAGCTCACGAAAAGCCTGACCGCAATTCAATACAGCTGCCGCTAGTTCTCCATATGTCCGCTCTTCTTGATCCATGCGAAGTGCAACGGCGAAAGGGTCACGCCTTGCCTTCCATAACACCCCATCTGCAATGCGCATGTCTATAGCTTCACCCATTCCCACAATGTTGCAACACCCAATCCGCCGCCCACCCCCATCGTGGTCAGACCAAAACGTCCGCCTCGACGCATTATTTCATGAAACAGATGTGTGACCAACATCGCCCCTGACGCTCCATACGGATGGCCTAAGGCGATAGCTCCCCCGTTCACATTGACCCTATCAATAGGAAGGGCAAGTGTACCGACACAGGCGACTACTTGTGCCGCAAACGCTTCATTGAATTCGATGAGATCGATGTCGCCAATAACTTTACCACATCGATGTAAGAGCTGTTCGACAGCCGGAATCGGACCAGCACCAAGATAGTTTGGATCCACCCCAACGACGACCGAATCGACGTAACGCAGCCCTTCTGTATAACCAAGTTCCCGCGCCAATGACTTTGCGAGCAGTAAAACAGCACTCGCGCCGTCATTGATCCCACACGCATTCCCAGCCGTTACCGTACCTCCATCAAGGAAGACAGGTTGCAAACACCCGAGTTTTTCAATCGTCGTCGTTTTACGCGGACCCTCATCTTCTGTACACATCTGTTTGGCACCGAGTGGTACAGGGACGATCTCCACCGTGCATTTTCCTGCCTCTTGCGCTGCCACGGCGCGCTGATGACTCATAAGCGCCCACTCATCTTGCATCTCACGCGTAACGCCAAATTTTCGCGCAACATTTTCTGCTGCGATTCCCATATCCGGATCACCAATGTGTTCAGGCGCAAAACGCGCGCGCGGATAGACTTGCGGCATTTCCCGGTACATCTGACGCGGTTTCTCCAATTTCCACGGCGCGCGACTCGAACTCTCCACCCCACCGGCAAGATAGGTCTTGCCATGTCCCGAGCGAATCGCTTGCGCCGCTAAGTGAATCGCTTGTAATCCGGAGCCGCATTGCATGTCAACCGTGTATCCCGGAACGTGAAGCGGCAAGCCTGCTGCAAGCAGCGAGAGGCGTGCGACGTTGCCACCTGGACCGATGACGTTTCCAAGCACCACATTGTCCACGAGAATCGGGTCAAGGGCGCTCTTTGTGATCAGCTCAGTCAGCACTGTGGCCGCCAAAACCTCCACGTTCACTTCACACAGCGCACCGCCAACTTTGCCTACAGCCGTACGTTTTGCCTGTACGACAATCGCTTCGCGCTCTTCGCTCATCATAACTCGCTCTTTTGGATATGATTCATGACACTCTGCGCAGTTTTCATCATTTCCTGAATCAATTCTGCCACCGTTGGCACCCCGTGAATGAGTCCCATACATTGCCCTGCCCATGCAAATCCATCATCCATTTTCCCATCAATAATCGCAAGGCGATTGCGCTCGCCTGTAATGAACGGCCACAACTCCTCCATCGTGGCGCCCTTTTGTTCTTCTTCAAGAATTTGTGTAACCCAAGGGGATGGCAAAACGCGCCCAGGAGCGCCAAGCGTTCGCTTAATCACCACGGTATCTGTCTCTTGCCCGTTCATCAGAGCCTCTTTATACGCTCTATGGGCGATACACTCTTTTGTCGCAATAAAGCGAGTCCCCATCTCAATTCCTTCTGCGCCAAGCGCAAGCGCCGCTAGAAATCCGCGACCGTCTGCGATCCCCCCACTGCCGATAACTGGAATGGACACCGAGTCAACCACGCTTGGGATGAGAACGATCGTTCCCGTATCTGCCCGCCCGATGTGCCCACCGCCCTCTTGTCCAACTGCAATGACTGCATCTGCACCTAAAGATTCAGCCTTCTGAGCTTGCCGAACAGTGCTCACCAGAACTAGTTTCTTCACCCTTGTATTCGCCAATCTGCGCAAGATCGGCTCCGGATTCCCTCCTGTGAGCGAAATGGCTGAGACCTCTTCTTCGAGAACTACATCCACGAATTCGTCGCTTGATTTATGTTGGCCAATGGCGATATTCACCCCAAAAGGCTGCTTTGTGGCCGCTTTCGTCTTATGAATCTCTGCACGCAGCGCCTCTGGTGTCGCAAGCGATGTAGCTGTGATTTGGCCTAACCCACCTGCATTTGAGACTACTGCTGCAAGTTCAGCATATGCTAGATTCGCTAACCCACCTTGAATAATCGGATAGGTAATTTCTAATTGTTCTGTGATACGAGTTTTCATCCCACTCCCACATCCTTTTTATGCAAGCTTTTGATGTAAGAATACCTCATTTAGCTCAGGAGCACTACAGTGGCTACCTCGAAAAATTGAGGTTGTTTAAGGAGATTGACAAAGAGATTGACGTAGATTTATTTATAAGCAAAAATTGAACCAATTGCTTTTTCTGCACGTCTATCCTAATAGAGCGCTCAAATTGGGACAGGATAGCTATAGATTGATACGAATGGGGAATCGTGAGATGAACGTTATTCACCTGATTGAAACGTTTCGCTATGTAGGATTGTTTATCTTACTGGCGCTAGAGTATTTTATTTTGATTGTTCCAGGTGAAACGGAATTAACAACAGCGGGAATCTTGTCAAAAACCCCCGCATATCATCTGAATCCGGTTCTCATCATTCTAGCGGCTGGATTAGGCACATTTACGGGAGCGATGATTGCCTACGCAATCGGACGACTCTTGGGTCGGAAATTTCTCTTGAAATACGGTAAATACGTGTTACTGACGCCAAAGAGGCTTGAACAGAGTGAGCAGTTATTCCAGAAGTACACCATTATTACTCTGGTAATCTCCCGCTTTATCGCAGTTATACGCGACATCACACCGTATGTTGCAGGCATCAATCGAGTCCGGCTCGTCGTCTATGTTCCTGTGATTTTTCTCTCCTCCTTTCTTTGGACGACCACTTTCGTCTTTTTTGGCGGACTGATCGTTAAAGCGTGGGGCTATATCAGTCAACACTGGCACAGCGAGTTAGTTCCCATCGTGGTCGGCGTTGCAGTCCTCATTTTCCTCTACTTTTACGTGCACCACATGATTAAAAAATCGATTGAACGCCTCACAACGACTCCAGACAAAAGTGAAAACGACACGCTGACTTGATTCCCCATCCACATGCTCATGGACGAAGATAGCCCACATGCGGTTACCTTCGTCCATGAGCCATCTGAATCGATGCTTTGTCCCTACGCAATCTCATCATCGCAATGATGGCCACAAGCGGTCCGATGGCCAGTATACTAAATACATGTGCTCAGCCAACCGTTCCCTCTAAACTCCCAACAAGGTTGATTGATCCGATCGTCAGAAGAAAACCAACTGCCATTTGTACGGTAAGCGCGCTTCCTTTACGATCTGCTGGACTGAGTTCCGCCACGTCCACATGGCGTAAAGTTCCCACATATGGCCCCAGTACCCGACATTTGCAAGCATCACGGGACGATCGCGAAATACCGCGCCAACGCTGCCCCAAACAAAGCGATCCATCGCAAGTGAGACGCGGATGAAGCGCCCGATGCACCCAAAGGCTGTGCTCCTTCTTCTGGCATGGACACACTCCCTAAGCAGTTTTATGCCAATAAAGCAGACTGATGCAGATACCTGTGCACTGACAGTAATTCTTCCTTACTCAGTCCACCGCAATTACTTCCGTTCCTCTTTAAGAGGTTGTTCAAAAAGGGTCGAGAACTCTGCGGCGCAGGGCTTCGGCTTGTGCTGGACATGCGTGCTCATGTACCACCTATCATACACTCCGCGCACATGTCCAGACTTCACCAAACCCCTGCTTGCATCTTACCTCAACCCTTTTTGAACAGGCTCTTTAAGTGTCCCTTTTAACCGTCAGCTTTTTTCCCTCCATCGTGATCAGTCCCTCTTCGCTGATAAATTTACCCTCAGCAATCAACGCGACTTCATCGTACACAAAGTAATCTTTGCGAAACGATCTCACGCTCCAATTCACCTGTAGGCGTTCACGTCCTGCTCAGGAATATCAGAAAAGGACGTGACCACAGATAGACCCGCTCGCATCATCCCGCTACTTACACTCACCCCGCTCCTGTTGTGAGTTGGTAATGAGTGTAGATACATACTCATTCATTATCCGCGATTAAAGTAAAATGGCAGATTCTCTACACCACACAAACGAGCATAGACAAATAACTGCCCTTTATGGTGAATTTCATGTTCGCGCATAGATTCAATGATCTGCATTCCTGTTAAATTAACTCCAAAAACGCTACTTGTATTCACTTCTGAAGTCAATTGTTCGTTTGTTAGTGCTTTGAAAATTTCTGTCGTGCGCTTCGTGGCTTCCCCTATCACTTCCCGCAACTGTTTCATGCTAGTCACTTGTACGGCAGGCTCTGGTTTCGCAATCTGTCCTGTTGCCACTGCTTGTACAAACCACTCACCAACTCCGACAATATGTAGTGCTACCTGCGCATATGTCCATGCACCTTCCCACGGAGTATAATCCTGACTGCCTTCTGGGGTCACGTCGACAAGAGATACGAGCGCATCTCGATGACGCAACCACGCTTGAACAAGTGAATCTACCTGTTTCATTTAGAAACCTCCTCATAAAAACTATATTAAGTACAGTAAATAATAATAGATCAGTCAACGGACATGCTAGCCACCCCGCCACAAACCTGTATAATAAAATGATCAATTGATACGGGAGATTGCTCATTTATTGAGGAATCGTTGTACAGGGGGTAACTCGCATTGAATAAAAGCGGACTAGCAGGGGCTAGTATAGCCATCGGCGTAATCGCCATCATGTTAGGGGCCACTTACGTGGGATGGAAAATCGTGACTGGACTACATCCAACCTCCATACCGATTGCAGTACAATCAACTAGCGCAACTCTCGCGAACCAAAATGTGGATCCTGGTGCGCCTTTGGGCGGAAGAGCGGCTCCGGATTTTTCCTTGATTAATCAGTTTGGGAAGCCCGTCTCGCTACTGAGCATGCGTGGAAAAACGGTAGTATTGGCCTTTATTAATAGTGATGGACAAACGGTTAGCCCGCTGATGGCGATCGTGTTAAAGAACTTTTTGTACGATCTACGATCGTATCGACCTGACGTACAGGTCATCGCGGTCAATGCAAATCCTGTTGCAACAGGCGTATCCACTGTTTATAACTGGTCATCCACTCATAAAATGCTTACTGATTGGCAATTTCTTACTGGTTCAAGTACAGATCTCAAACGCGTATGGCAACACTATGCGGTTTCAAGCCAAATCATTAACGGCTCCTTAATCGAAGATACTCCGGCAATCTACGTCATTAGTCCGAGCGGCAAGGAGCAGTGGCTCTACTTGAACAGTAACTCTGCGCAGGCTCCGATCATTGCGGCACAAGTACAGGAACTCATGAATCATGTAGCTCCTCTCTTGCCAGGCCATGTATCACCACAGCAGTTCGCCCCTGCACGCGAACTTGAGTATCTCCCACAAGGGATTGGCCCATCTTCATCTCCCGCTCGCTCTTTTACATTACCTGCGTTGATTCCAACTCATAGTGGTGCCACGATCGCGCAAAGCACCGTTTCCGTCGGGCGAGATACCCGACCTATTTTGCTCGAGTTTTTTGCTACATGGTGTCCTGATTGTCAAGAAGAGGTCCCTGCACTTCGGCAATATGCAAGTTATACAAAAACGCATGCTACGTGGCCAGCGTTAGTCGCAGTCGATTTACGTCAATCAGAAAGCTCACTGCGTCATGTCGAACACTATATCACAGCACAACAGCTAAACTTCCCCGTGGCGTTGGACAATAAGGGGACTGTAAGCGATCTATACGGAGTAACAGGTCTCCCCACACAAGTGCTTGTATCAGGTAGTGGCCACATCTTATGGTATCATCAAGGGTTACTAAGCGCTACAAGTCTCATGCAACATGTGGGAAAAATAATCTGAAATCCCGCATGAAACAGGAGAGTGCAGGTTATGCACATCTTGCATAACCTGCACTTCTGATTAATTAACAGGAACTGTGTTACAGATTTAAGACACCTACCTACGACAGGCGCACAATTTTTCAAGTAATCACCATTGCCATTACAACCTCACCGCTTTACGCACAATGCCATCCATTCAATGCTGATGAACGAATGAACTTCGCCGTTTTCAACGTTAACTCGAAAAAATTCCTTCACTTTTGCATCTGCAGATCGAATCCATTGCCCCACTCGTTCCTGTTGTTCCTGTGTTTTCGCCATTCGCTTTAACCAAGTATCGTACTGGAAAGTCTTGATTTTCTCTTTGGCGAAAGTGATTTCCAACCCCTCTTCTTGCATCCAATCTGTCCATTCACTCACCGAAGCGCAACGGACATGACTGATATCTCGCAACTGTTCTAATTCATTATAAAAGTCCCCTAATTCGCAATCATCTGGCACGATATTGTCTACTAACAAAAAATGTCCCCCAGGGTGCAATACACGCGCGCTTTCTTGGATAAACAGCTTTGGATTGGGAAAGTGATGTGCAGCAATACGACAAGTTACTGCGTCAAAGTCCCTATCGAGAAAGGGCAACTGCTCGGCATCTGCCATCACATAGGAGACATTGTGGACAGATGCTGATTGCAAATAATCCTTCGCTGTCTGCAACATGGTTTTTGTGAGATCTGCAGCGACCACATGATTCACATAAGGGGCTACCGCTTTTGCCACATGTCCACCACCCGTGGCTATATCAAGTACAGTCCAGGTTTTTTTCGGGGCAAGCACGTTCACAACTTCTTGCAAAGCATCCGTATCCGCATGAACGGCACTTGTCACATATTCCTGTGCCGTGCGCGAAAATTGTTCCTGAACCAATACTTTTTTCTCGGATTCTGATCTCATGAACTGCCCACCTCCATGCGTTTGCTAAAATGTGTTAACTAAAAATCACATGAATACACGCGATCTACCGCGCACGATTCGCTTTACAAGTCACCAATACACATCCTCGTGCGCTCATCAGTCGCCCATTTTCGCGTGATTTCCAGTGTATCCTACAATATTTTGTACGCGCCCCACCTGACCATCTTGTAAACGGACTTTGATGCCGTGAGGATGAGTCGCTGAATTCGTAAGAATATCCTTCACAATACCTCTTGTCATTTTTCCTGATCGCTGATCTTGTTTGAGAACAATGTCGACTTCAAGTCCAGCATGAATCTCTTTACGAATTTGTCCGGCACTTACCATCTTGCCTTTCCTCCTTTCCTATCACTCCATGTGAATGGTTCGATCGAACACGTATACAGTCATCCCCATATCGAGATCGACATCAAAATCCACAAACAGTGTCACCATTTTTGCACCTACCAACTGTTCAAACTCGGCTCGCAAATTTAAATCCTGATAGAGTTCTTTGATAAACGTTGTACGCGTATCCTTGATCATCCTCTTCCCTTCGGGAGAACGGTTAATAAACTTCTCCACCAAAGTGAGATTCCCCCGTAATTCACAGATGGCCCAAGACCCAACGAACCGAGTTGTCACCTGCTCGGGTCCTTTGCCGACATGACGTTTGCGTACTTCGCGGAGTAAGTTGCTAAATTCATGTGCAAGATGAGATGAACTCATATCCCTATCTACCCTTTACCGTTGTAATCAGCATGTAAAAGCCCTTTTATCATTAAAATTCTCTCCTAGTTACATGATATCCTTCATCATCCTGATGAAGGATATCATGATTTGTTGATCTGGACATCTTTTCGACAAACCTGCTATAATTTCATTATCTTCACAATGCAATTTAAGCGATTTCATTAAGGTTATTGTACACTTTGATAAGAGCGTTTGCTTTGCAGGCCATGATCTGGATTGGCTAAAAGTACAAAAGTGCTTTGAACTACTCCACAAAAACAAGTTGCGGATCAAGTTATTCCCGCCAACTTCGTTTTTGTGGAGTTTTTACGTGTTAGGGGGAGTGATTTCACTTCGCTTAGAAAGACCATTACGCGGCTGTGCATGGATGAACCCATGCACAAAGCCTACAAGGAGGAGTATATATGTCAACTGCATTTCCGATTTCAGCATTTTGGCCTCTTGCCATAGGATTCATGGGATTAGCAATCAACTATTTTGTACAAGGTGGAACAACTGTTTTTGGAGGCCCCAATTGGAGCAGTCTCCTTACCCTTCTATCCTCTGTATTGCATACGCTTAGCGTCGATCCTTTGATCGTCGCTAAGCTATTTTTCTCATTGACGAATAAAATCACCCGAAAATTACACTCCGCCATTCTCCATTCGCCGTACAATTGGATGACTTAAGCGATAAAGAACAAATTAACAGATTGCGTGAAGAACTTCATGTCACCCAGTTCTGCACGATTCATCTTTAATCGGAGCGCTAATTCATTCAAATCTTGAATGAGTCGCTCTCGATTCGCTTCGGTAATCACGAATTGAATTCCGTACTGAAAAACACCTCCAGCCATCTCGTCACTCCATACAATGGTTCCATCACACTCAAAATATCCATTCAAGAGACAGACCTTAAATCGAAGCACGACCTCACTGACGGATGCAAATCGCAAATTCGAGAGAAAGCGCAGTCCTCCTGGTCCAATATCATGAATCAGCACCTCAGAATAACCAATATGTAACAAGCGTCCTCTAATCGATGCCACGGTCATCGTTCCCACTATAGGATGTGGCGGGACCACTCGAAAGTATTGCCTTCGATTTACAATGTCAAAGTTCTTGTCACTACTGTCTTCCTGTATGCTCACCCTTTCATTGAAGAGAAGTTGATCAAACTGCACAGCAGGAAGCGGGCGACTAAAAAGATATCCTTGAATTTCATCACACTGCTCCTCTCGTAATAGTTCCCATTCGCGTGGCGACTCGACCCCTTCCGCGATAACACTGAGATCCAGGTCATGGGCAAGTTTTATGATGGAGCGCACAATCTCAAGTGTAGTTGAATTTTCGGATATTTTTTGGATAAAAGACCTATCAATTTTAAGTCCGTCCAGTTCCAATTGATGAAGCCAGCTTAATGACGAGTATCCCGTTCCAAAGTCATCAAATAGCACTTGAACTCCCATTGCACGCAAATCTCTCACCGCATTGTAAACAACCAATCCATTTGGTAAAAGACTCGTTTCCGTAATTTCAATTTCTAAGAAACTTATATCCACTTGCGTTTCATGTACAATCCGTTTTACCGTTTCAACAACATCGCTATTTAGAAATTGATAGATTGAAAAATTCACAGATAGTTTCAAGAGTAATCCTCTATCCACCCATTCTTTCAATTTACTACAGGCATTTCGCAACACCCATTCACCAAGCGGTGTAATCAGCCCATTTTCTTCCGCAATGGGTATGAAATCTTGAGGAGATATGAGTCCCCACTCTTCATGCTCCCATCGAATCAGCGCTTCTGCGCCAACAATACGACCGGTGCGTCCATCTACACGCGGTTGATAGTAGAGAACAAACTGCTGCTTTTGCATCGCGCTCCGAAAATCATTCGAGAGAGAAAACCGTTTAAATGCTTGCGCATTTAATGTTGCTGTGTAAAAGCTATACGTATTTTTCCCATTCTGTTTCGCCCGGTATAAGGCCAATCCTGCATTTTTAAAAAGAGACTCACTATCCAACCCATCATCAGGATATAAACTGATCCCTATACTCGCTGTCTCGAAGAGATCGTACTCTTCAATCTGAAACGAAGTTTGAAATAATTCCAGGATTTTATCTGCTGTCTCTAATACATAATTTGCATGTGTATAATCCAATAAAACAAACGCAAACTCATTCCCGCTTAGTCGATAAAGATAGGCGTCTTTCGAAACAGTCTCACGAAGTTGTAACGACACCGCCTTTAACAACTTATCCCCTATCCCGTGACCCAATGTATCGTTGATATCCTTCAAATGGTCAAGATCAAAACGCATGACAGCCATATTGACATTGGTTGCTTTAACGCGATGCAGCATGAGTTGTAATTCTTCCTCAAATTTCTTTCGATTGGGCAAGCCCGTAACATAGTCATAATAGGATTGATGTACCATTAACTCTTGCGTACGCTTGATGTCTGTCACATCGCGCAACGTTGCAATGACACTGTCCGGTTCGTCTTTATATTGCCGAAATGAAATCGAACAATGACACCATTCCCCGTTGTAATGCTTCAAACGCACATCAATGGCTACATAGACTCCTGGCATTTGAAAGACTTCATACATCTTCTCTTGCAAATTCCCCAAGTCATCAGAATGCACAATGTCCCACATCGTGAAATCTCCAGTGTTCAGGTCACTCGACTGATATCCTAAAACGTTGCGAATAGACGAACTAATATAAGTCGTTCCAAACGACTTAGAAAAAATCACAAACACATCTGATGAACTATCAATGAGGGCTCTTAACCTTCTTTCATCCAGTGAGATTTCTTGTACTCCTTCAACTGCAGCTTGAGCAACTACCATTCCCTGAACGGAGATGTTGGAACTGCCACCTAGGTTTGTCTGGAAGTATTGTTTTATTCTCTTGATCATTAAAAAGTATACCCCCTTAGATCTCCCCCAGTCTTGCTCATCCCGAACGATTATCGTATAGACTTACTTTTCGCACTCTTTCGCAGCTATCCTCCTTAGGGATACTGACTCGGTACAGTGTCTAATAGATAGAAAAGGCGAACCTTTTAAATAAAAGGTCGCCTTTTCCACGATAAAAGTGTAAGTGGCAACCCGGCGATCATAGGTATACACCCTTAGACCCGTAGCTTTGCGTCCCAATGTTTCCATTGGTTTGCCATGAGACACTATCATTACACACACTCGATAACGAGATTGTCAGACTGCTTGTCAATTTGTCTTTACCTCTAATACTCTCTTGTGAGTATATTTTAATTCGCAATTCGACATTTTTCAAGGTTTATCGACATTTTCACGATAGAGTGACCAAAAACCCGACCGGAACAGATCGGGTTTTTGGTCACTCTATCTTCTGAAGCTCTCATTTCCATTACTACATGGCGCGCAGACGCCCTCCTGATTCCTTCGCGGTGGAAGAATCATCTGAAAGTTTTTCAAGTGATTGACCATTCGGTTCGGGAAGTAAGAAAGTCAGCAACATCCCCACCAGAGCAAATACAAATGTAATATCAAGCGTTCCTGCTAAACCCAGTGTACCAGTCAAGATCGGGAATACGAACACCCCGATAAACGCACCAAGCTTGGCGAACCCTGCGGAAAATCCATGTCCTGTCGTTCTCATGCTAACCGGGAATAATTCAGACGAAAGTACAAAAGTAGTCGTATTAGGTCCAAACTCTGCAAAGAAATAGCTAATTGCATACAAGACGAGAAACGGCACGACCATCGTTGTAATCCCTGGGATAATACCCATAAGTAGAAATGCAAGCCCCATCACAGAGAATCCGATGAGTTGTAATTTTTTATGGCCAATCTTATCAATCGTGCTAAAAGCAAGAATGTATCCAGGCACAGCAGCAACAGCAAAGATGATGAGTGACCACGATTCTGCCGTTAGTGCACTTGCGTGTGGTGCAATCAACTTCATGATTAGCGGTGTCGAAATCGAGTTGCCGTAGTAGGCATAATCAAAGAGAAACCAAGTTCCGGCCGTACCAAGCAATGTGAGCATCAAGCGTGGATTCGCAATAAATTGCGCAAACGTCATCCGTTTTACAGGTGCTGTATCTTGCTCCGATTGAATCGCACCATTGGAAAAACGAAAAATATTAGCTGATGCCACTTTTGTCTCTCCACGAACTTGTGCTTCATATCGCGGCGATTCCGGCATCGTTCGACGGAAATAGATCGCAGCAAGCGCTGGAATGGCGCCAAGACCTAACATAATGCGCCATGCAATATTTTCATTGACTCCACTCGCGAGTAGTGTCATCGCGACAATCGGTCCTGCAATCAGCCCGAGTGCTTGCATTGAAAAAACGAGTGACACTAACTTGCCGCGATCTTTTCGATTGGCATATTCGCTCATGAGTACAGCGCTGACTGGGTAATCACCGCCAATGCCAAGTCCCATAACGAAACGAAAAACCAATAACCAGATCACACTTGGCGCGAAGGCAGATAAAATGGCGCCGATCGCCATAATACTTGCTTCTAAGCCATACACTTTTTTGCGCCCAAATACATCTGCAATGCGTCCAAATATAAATGCACCCACAAATGCAGCGATCAACGAAGTACTGCCGAGTAATCCGATCATTTCTTTGTTTAAATGCCATTGTCCTTTAAGGAGTACGAGTGCAGCACCAATAATAAATAAATCATAGGCATCTGTGAAAAAACCTGCTCCTGCAGTGAGGACAGCGCGGAGATGGAAGAGTCCCATCGGGGCTTCATCAAGCGCCTCGTGCAATTGGGTTTGGTTCGCCATGTGTGTTTCGTTTGTCGCCATCAGATGGTCTGACAAACGAATGTCCCCCCTCGAGTAGTTAGTTGCGGTGCGCATTTCACGCCCGTCTTTCTATCACTAAGGATAAAGGATGAATACTAAGGATTTGTAAATCAAGTGTAAAGATTAGACTAATGCAAAGTAAACAAATCATGTGCACATTGTTACTTTCCGTTTCTTTCGTACACCAGATGGGTAAACGCCAATTTATTAACGATATCAACATACGTATAAATCTTGGCAAATTCACTTCATATAGTACTGTTAGAGGTGATCGCGGTGGGCGAATCGATGATAAGACAACCTTACTCAGTGTATGGAAATGGGGAAATTGTATACGGAAAAAATGTATTTGTCGCTGAACATGCGTGGTTTTCCTTCCCCGTCGTCGGCTCACGAATTACAATAGGAGACAACACCCAACTCGGGCGATTTTTTGGCGTATCCTGCGGAAAAAGTATTGCGATCGGACATAGCTGTCTTATCGGCGAGCGTGTATTCATTGCAGATGTCGGCCATGCGTACGAGGATCCCTATGTGCCAATCCTGGTCTCTGGTTTGACGGAGGCAAAACCTGTGACCATCGGAGATGACGTACTGATTGGAGTAGGAACCTTTATCGGTTCTGGCGTTACTATCGGCAATCACGTCATGATCGGAGCGAACTCCGTTGTTTTAAAGGATGTTCCTAACTACTCTGTTATCGCTGGAAATCCAGCTCGAGTTTTGAAAATTTTCGATTTCACCTCATTAAAGTGGGTACGCACCTCATGAAAATAACGACCTTTTGCGTTTGGTTACTGTACAAAGATAGTACTGCGGTTTACGTTCCTGCATACAAGGAAATCGTGGGGCAAAAAATCAACGATGCCATTTTGTCTTTCGCGGTGATGTACCATTTGCAGGTTTATGATGTAGACCTGATCAGCGGTGAAGATCGTAAATGGATTGTGTGGTATCTATCCACACAAGGAGATTTTGTTCAATATGAGTTTCGAGAAATGTAGTGAGAGTGGTCGCGTACCTTTCATCACATTCATCCTCTTGCAACGTGCTCACCTGTTTTTTATACAATCAGGCAAACTACGAACTAGGAAATATCCTTATCTCGAAATCCCCTAGTTCGTAGTTTGCCTGATCATTGATTTTTCGCACTCTGCGATCGTCTCCGCTTATTCCATGAGAAAGACTCGTGCAGGTGCCGCGTCAATTCCCATGATTGCAAGCGGCGCGGCCACCATCATATAGTTCCCCGACTCTATGTGGCCCAGCCGCAATCCCTCGATGATCAGCACTCCCGCGCTCATGAGAATTTTGTGCGTCGAATGACTAGGTTGCGCACGTTCAATACCTAACCCATCAATCCCAACGCCCGCGATTCCCACTTCCGCAAGATAGTCGGCCGCATCCTCGCGTACATAGATGAATTTCGGATTCCAGGTTTCGTCGAAAGAATTTTGCGTTTTCATTAGAAGAAACTCGCCTTTCGTCGGCGAAAGAGCTGTCACATCCTCACGAGTGATCGCATCGTTCACTGTCGTGAGATCAACTACGCGGCAAGACCGAATGAGTTGCGACAATGCGATACTATCCACACCAGCTCCCTCTTCAATCATGTGAAGAGGGGCATCTATATGTGTACCCGTATGCGTATCCATATGCAGACGGGTTTCATGTGTTGTGTTGTGCGTAAAGTCACTCGTGGTTTCAAATACCGGTCGTTTCGCATCTGAATCCTTATATACAGGCATACTCGGATGAATAGGCATGCTAATATCATAGATTCGATTCAAAATTTTCACCTCGCACAAGAATGATCGATTCGCGAAAAGGGCAAACACCCATTATGAGTGAGACGATGTCCACTCCGTGTGAAAGACGCCAGGGCGATCCACTCGCTCGTACGTGTGTGCACCGAAATAATCTCGCTGTGCCTGAATCAAATTTGCAGGCAACCGATCGCGTCGGTAGGCGTCATAGTACATGAGGGCATTGGCCATTGCAGGGACCGGAATTCCCTGCATTGCTGCGACCGCGACCACCTGGCGCAACGCGTCCTGATAGCGACGAAAAATATCCTGAAAATACGGATCGAGCAATAAATTAGGCAATTTCGGATCACGCGTATAGGCACTCATGATGTTTTGCAAAAAACGTGCACGAATAATGCACCCGCCACGGAAAATACTGGCGATTTTATCGAGTTTAAGATCCCATCCGAATTCTGTAGAAGCGGCGCTCAATTGCGCAAATCCTTGCGCATAGGAACACATCTTGCTCAGATACAGCGCCCGTCGCACAGCCTCCGAAAATCCCTTTGGATCTTGCGACTGCTCAGGCATTTCAGGGCCAACCAATAGGCGAGACGCAACAACGCGCTCCTCTTTCATACTCGACAAACATCGCGCAAACACAGCCTCGGTGATCACAGACAACGGCACATCTAATTCGAGTGCACTATCACTTGCCCATCTCCCCGTTCCCTTTTGCTTCGCACGGTCCAGAATCATATCAACGAGAGGCTGATTCGTATCTGGATCTACTTTGCGAAAAATGTCCGCTGTAATCTCCATCAAATAGCTATCTAATTCTCCCTGATTCCATTCGGCGTACATCTCGTGCAATGCGTTTGCATCCAATCCTAACACTTCATGTAATAAATGGTATGATTCCGCAATCAACTGCATATCACCGTATTCAATCCCATTATGAACCATTTTAACGTAATGCCCAGCTCCATCTGGCCCCATGTAGGCACAGCAAGGTTCCCCTTCCACTTGCGCTGCAATTTTTGTCAAGATCGGCTCGATGAGTTGATACGCCTTAGAATCCCCAGATGGCATTATGGATGGGCCATGTAAAGCTCCCTCCTCACCACCCGATATGCCTGTTCCAATAAAGAGGATCCCTGCTTTCGACAAATCCGCTTCACGCCGTACCGTGTCTTTGTAAAACGAGTTTCCTCCATCAACGAGGAGATCCCCTGCTTCCAGATACGGACGAATCAGTGCGATCGTATCATCCGTGGCAGTACCTGCCTTCACCATTAAAATGATCCGGCGCGGCCGCTTCAACGAAGCTACAAATTCCTCCACGCCGAACGTTCCAAACAATGTAGCCTGCGGATTTTCCGCCAACATCTCTCTCGTCTTATCTGGCGATCGATTGAATAACGAGACCGAATACCCTCTGCTTTCAATGTTTAATGCCAGGTTTTTCCCCATCACAGCTAAACCGAAAACTCCCACGTCTTGTCCTGCCATAGATCTCACCTTCCCATTAGAGTATCAACTTACCACCACGTATGCCCGTCGGTACGCAACAATTCCTCTGCCTCTTTAGGCCCGGAACTCCCCGACTTATACAAATTAAGAGGATGTCCATTAGCAAATGATTGCGAAATCGGATCGATCCACTTCCAAGCGAGTTTAACTTCATCCCAACGTGTGAAGAAGGTCGAATCATCACGCATTGCGTCAAATATGAGGCGCTCATAAGCTTCTGGAAGATCCTTTGTCTCTTGTGAAAAATCAATTGAAATCGGCGAGGCCACCCCATCCTGTTCTGGGCTTTTTCCATTTAACTGCAGCGAGATGCCTTCCGTTGGATGAACATGAATCGTCAAGAGATTTGTCAGGAGCTTTCCATTTTGATTAAAATACAATCGCTCCGGTAAATTTTTAAACTCAATAACGATCTTCGTTTCCTTCCGATTGAGACGCTTCCCCGTACGAATGAAAAAAGGAACTCCAGCCCAACGAAAATTATCCACAAATACTTTAGCTGCGATAAATGTCTCTGTCGTGGAATGGGGATCGATTCCCGACTCATCGAGATATCCAACCAACGGATGAACACCAAACTCCCCTGACGAATACTGGCCACGCACGATATACTGAGTCACGTCTGACGAATCAAATTTGCGCAGAGATCGTAGTACCTTTACCTTCTCATCTCGAACCGCCTCTGTATTCAGCCTGCTCGGCGGCTCCATAGCTACCATCATCAACAATTGCAACATGTGGTTTTGCACCATGTCACGAAGTGCCCCCGCCTGTTCATAATAACCAAAGCGGTTCTCCACACCAACCAGTTCACTTGATGTGATTTGCACGTTTGATATGTAGCGATTGTTCCAAAGCGGTTCAAAGATCGAATTAGCAAAACGTAAAACTTCTATATTTTGTACCATTTCTTTACCTAGATAGTGATCGATGCGGTAGACCTCATGCTCTTGAAACGCCGATGAAATTCGCTCGTTTAGAGCCTCAGCTGAAGCCAGATCGTGTCCAAATGGCTTTTCGATAATCAGGCGTCGCCATCCACTGTTTTGCGTTACACCATACTCTTTCAAGTATAGCGCCACTTGTTCAAACAAATCAGGCGCCATCGACAAATAAAAAATGCGATTTTGCGGAAGATGGTTCGCCATCTCAATGTCTTCTAAAGTCGTTTTGAGCCTCCTATAATCATTCGGTTCACGCGCATCAAATGAGAGGTAGTGCATATGCTTAGCAAATTGCCGAGCTTTGTCCACAACATCACCCGCATTTCGAGAAAATTCCTGCACAGATTGCACGATAAACTCTTGATAGGATTCCCTCGACATCGGCTTTCGTGAAAGACTCAAAACGGCAAAACGCTCAGGCATCTTCCCGTTCAAAAACAGGTTATAGAGTGCCGGAATAATCTTTCGTTTTGCCAAATCTCCACTTCCACCAAACAATACAAATAACTGATTGTCCAAGCAGATTCTCCCTTCCATGCTCTTACAACCATCCATATCGATAGATATTAACCTGACACAAGTATAGCAGTTATTCTGTGATTAAACGAAAGAAACCAGCATAGGCAGCCGGGAACTATACATGACCCTCACTAAATATTCCCCCGAATGCAGAGGAACTCGTCCGATTGAATTGATGCTCTGTACTGTGCAATAAACACCTTGCCTGCTGCCCTGATGGAAATTGAGCACAGGACAATTTATACCTTATTTTGTACGGAATAAATCGAAATATGTATCGCAAGATTCGTTCCACAACCTGTTTTCATGCCCGGAGTGATCATCACGGCCATTGCCAAAGCAAAATAATCCTTCTTTGTATTCGTACCTGAAAAGGAGATGATCTGTCGTCAAAAAACCGTTCACATGGTAACTTCATGATTTCGACGTTACCATGTGAACGGCTTTATATTTGATCTAAAGTTATTCCAAAAATCCTGTCGCATACACATTGTAATGCCGTCCAATGGATTCAGGAGCATGCGCATCAGATCCAAATATACAACTAACCCCTATTTCTTTTGCACGTATTATTTCTGCCATCGCTGGATACGATACACCGCAAGACGGTATATCGATACCGGCCATATTCGCATCTAATTGAATTCGACTTTTAGCTAACATATTAAAAACATCATCCAAATAGGGTTTTCTCATCTCTGGATCATAAGCTGGAAGATCCCTCAAAAATTTATCAATCAGCGTCACATGTCCAAGCCGCACCGGTACATCAAATTTTTGCGCTAACGTAATGGCTCGCTCCTGATGTTCAAAATAAACTTCCACCAAACGCTCCATACATCCATAATAGGTTAACAGTCCCTCTTGAATATCCTGTGCACTTAAATCTACACACCGCATGCCATTCTTGCCTGGAAGATAATGCACGGAGATAATCACTTCTTCAATCACATGTTTCCCGCGTTCCAATAACATCCAGGTGAAATCCTCGTTGTCTTCTAAATAGTCCAATTCATACCCGATACGGACGTCAATCGTCTCCTGGAATTTTCTCTTAACGACGAGCGCATCCTCCAAATAACGTGGCAAATCTTCTTTATCCATTCCCAAAATTCTCTGTACAGAGACATCTTTCAACCATTGATCCGGAAGTGGCGGATGTTCTGTGAGACTGATTCGCTGAAATCCAAGATCTGCCGCCCGTACGATGTAGGATTCCATCAAGGCGCTACTCCCATGTCTACAATAAGGTCCATGCGTATGACCATCCCACCTGATTTCGCTGTCACCTGTGAACTTATGCACAACCTTGCCTCCCGTTTTTCATCCAATACAGCATGACAAGATCATCCGCCGATTTTGCGATTCTTTTGTTAATCGACATCTTGTGTATTGGCGAGGATCACTTCGATCCCCAATTCCTCTAATTTCTCTCGCATCACTGGATGCAATCCTTGATCTGTAACTAACATATCCATGATACTGAGCGATCCGACAACGGAAAATGCACGAACTCCCATTTTGCTTGAATCCGCCATCACAATCACTTGACTTGCACATTCAGCCATGACTTTTCTCATGTGTACCTCACGATCGTTATAGTCTGTTATTCCTGTGTCTAAAGTAAGTCCACCTGCAGAAAGGAATGCGCGATGTACGTGAAATTGACGAAGCGTTGCTTCTGCAAGATACCCCCACAAATAGGGTTCCTCATGTTGCAACTCGCCGCCTGTCACAATCACGCGAGCAGAACATGCTTGTTGAGCGAGCAGAGCTGCTTTGAACGACGGGGTAATGACCGTCAGATTTTGTTTGCCAAGCAGTGCTTCACAAAACAGTAGGGCTGTCGTCCCTACATCCACGATAATGGTGTCGCCGTTTTCTACTAATTCGGCAGCACGCACACCAATGGCTCGTTTCTCGGGAATTCGCAAGCCTTCGCGTTCTTTGAATTGACGTTCCTTATCCTCCTGCCAAATACTCACCGCACCCCCATGTACACGGCGTAAAAGTCCTTGCTGTTCTAATTGATCGAGATCACGGCGAATGGTTTCACCAGCGACGCCTATCGTCTTCGCCAAATCAACCACTCGCACGGAGGATTCGGCTAGCAATCGATCTAAAATGATTCGCTGTCGATCAATTGCCAACATGTAAATTCACCCCTTATATAACTTATAGTGAACATCCTTATCATCACGATCGCGGATCGTCAATCTGAATATATATCTGATCCCCTTCAGTGTATTCCAGTTTACCAGATGGCACATCTACAGTTAATAACGTATCATCAGTCATGCGCACACGTACTCGCGTGGAGTTTCCTAGAAACATGGAGAACACCACAACACCTTGAGGTTCTGTGTTCGTCACAGGATGAGCGAGTAGCCGAATCGCTTCGGGTCGCACGTACAACTTTGTTCCCCCTGCAGCTAGCTCCCTACGCTGATTCGCATGAAGCGGATAATGAAACGAGTACCCACACCACTGAACATCATGAATACCGTCATCAGCACGGGTAACAAAAATAGCGCTAGATACGCCAATAAATGTCGAAACAAATGCAGTCGCCGGAGAATGATAGACTTCCTTTGGCGTCCCCGTTTGTTCAATTTCCCCTGTCTGCATGACGATTACCCGGTCAGCCAACGACAAGGCTTCCTCTTGATCATGAGTTACCATGAGTGTCGTTACACCAGTTTGACGCTGAACATCTTTTAGCAGCTCACGCAAGCTGTCACGCACCTTCGCATCCAAGGCAGAGAGAGGTTCATCAAGCAGTAATAACGGCGGCCGAAAAGCAAGTGCGCGCGCTAACGCTACACGTTGACGTTCTCCACCACTCATCTGAGCAGGATAATAATGTTCTCGGTGAGGTAATTGCATGAGACCGAGAAGTTCATTCACTCGATCTCTGATCTCATTTTTCTTAACTCGCCGAAGACGTAGAGCAAAGGCAATATTTTCACCCGCAGTTAAATGGGGGAAAAGCGCATACGACTGAAACACAACGCCAATCTGTCGATCCTTTGGTCTCACGTTCGTTACGTTTCGTTCTCCGATATAAACCGTACCCGCAGATGGTGTCAATAATCCTGCGATCATGCGTAACACAGTAGTCTTTCCAGAACCACTTGGCCCAAGTAACGCAATAAATTCCCCAGGTTCTAGACGAATTGAGAAATCGCGAACGGCAACATGATCGCGAAACCGTTTTTCAAGGTGTTCAACCGTCAGCATAGGTTATGCCCGTTCCCCTTTCACACGTCGTCGTTTATCAGATGCAAAGAAAAGGGCTGCGACGACACCCATCACTGCAAGAACCAAGGTAAGGACGGCCATCGCAGATCCTTCTAATGGATTATTAGTAAATGCAATCATCAAATAGAGTGGCAATGTATTGTACGATCCGCCTGTGGTAAGCTGCGTAATCGTAAATTCCCCAATCGATATCGTGAAAATTAGCAATCCACCATTGATCATGCCTGATCGTAGAAGAGGCAGCTGTATCTTCATAAAAGCATAAACTCCTGTTGCCCCAAGCGATTGTGCAGCCTCATGTAGACTCAGCGCATCCGTATGGCGCAAACGATTCAACAAAACTTGTACATAAAAGGGCATGCCTAATAACGCAAATGCAAACGGGAGTAAATAGGGTGTACCCACAAGATTCAATAGTCCAGAAGAAAAAAATTGAACATAGGCGAGCGCAAGTACGACGGCCGGGACGACAAATGGGACGAAGCTCACTGCCTCAATCACGCGAAGCACCTTCGGAGCATACAGATACGCATGCCAAACAGGTGGCGTAAAAATCCCGATGGAAAGAATCACTGTGCAAAGAGCAAGGAACAGCGAATTGAGCAGACTACCAGAAAATAAAGGATTGACAATCAGTTGTTGAAAACTACTCAGCGTTGGAGTGGTCCCCGCACCTTGAATTGAAAATTGAACCAACCCTACAAAAGGAACAAGAACCTGAGTGAGAAAGAGGACGATAACGATGCGATAGATCCATTTTTCAAACATTGATTGCCCCGCCTTTCACTCTTTGACGACGTTTCTTTCGCATCCTAAGAGACAAAACGAACAGCGAAAGCGAGAGCGAAAGAACCACCATTTCTTCCACAGCAAGTGCATTGCCAAGACCGACATTGAGTGAGACATTTCCATTAATCAGGTAGCCAATTTGAATGGGAATTAAATTAACTGAGCCTCCTGCGATTGCATAGGCAGTTACATAGGCTGAAAACGCATTGGCAAATAGCAAAGAGAAAGTGCCGAGAAACGAAGGGGCTAAGACGGGGATGAGCACTCGCCTAAAGTATTCCAAGACATTACACCCCAAGGAAAGCGCCGCTGCCTCTAGATCCTCAGATAGCGAACTGTAGGCAGGAAGTAGCACGAGCACAGCTAGTGGGATTTGAAACGCACAATACACGAGAATCAACCCAACAGAGGAGGAAAGATTAAATCCAGTTTGGGATAAATTAAAGTGAAAGAACTTTTGCAATGCATTGGTAACCAACCCTGATACGCCAAACGTCACCATAAACGCCACCGCGAGGGGGAGTCCCGCAAAGTTTGCAAGGACACCCGACATGGCTGATATGACGGTGGTTACCCACGTACTCTTACTGCGCCAAAGAGACAGGGCCACAACTGCCCCTCCGATCAGTCCAATTAAGCCACTCCAAAAGGCCACTTTCAAGGTCGTTATGAACGCATTCAGATATTGACTGGAAAAACTTTGTCCATAAAAATTAAACGTCAGCCCACGAGCCCACATGCTGTTTGCAATCACATTGGCAACTGGAATCAGCGCAAACAGACTGATGAATAGAAAAAGGGGGCCATAGATCATGAGCAAGTGCATCCTTTTCATTCCATAACGCCCTTTCACGTCGCTTGATCGTGGCTAAAATTTCCTGTTTTTCGCTATTGTCCAAGAACCTGAGTTCCCCACTGGCTAATAATTTGATTTTGAACACTACTTAGATTCCCTGATAAAAAGTGTACGGCGGACATATTCAACTTTGGCAAATGAACGGTAGACGGTAAGTGTAGATATGGGAGCCGAACAGGATATGCGCCACCTTCTGCATAAGAGATTTGTCCTGCATTAGAAAACAGATAGGTGTTCAGCAAGCGCGCCGCATAGGGATGTGGTGCATATTTGTTAACAACTTCAACATACGGCCCTGCAACGACCCCGTCAGATGGTACCACTACTTTAATCGGCGGATTGCCTGCAAATTGTTTCTGATCAGCCTCCGCCAAATAGTTCCACGTGATTCCGATCGCCACTTGTCCCGTTTGCATAGCTGCGGTGCTGTAATTTGCTCCTGTCCAGTTTCCACTCTTTTTTAGTTTCGCGAAGAATTGCAAACCGGGTTCAATGTTATTTACACTTCCACCAAACGCATAAGCTGCTGCAATAACTGCATCTAGACTTACGGCAGCTTGACGCGGATCTGCGAATCCAATCATGCCGCGATATTGTGGTTTCAATAAATCTGCCCACGTAGTCGGCACATTCTTAACCTTATTTGTGTTCACCTCAAACGCCGTCACACCGTAATAAGCTGCGGCCCAGTTGCCATTCGAATCCTTCAGGTTATTAGGAATCTGATTCCAATATTTATTTTTAAAAGGAGCCGTTACGCCCATTTGTACGGCGGTCGGGCCAAAACTAATGCCAATATCGCCAACATCACCAATTGGATGATTTTTTTCACTTTGAAATGCTTGTAGTTCCTGTCCGGAGGACATATTGCCCTCCGCTTGATATAATGTGTTGATCCCATATTTTTTTTGAAAACTCGACCACATATTGCCCAAATTCGCCCAATTAGCAGGCATCCCAAATCCATGTACCGTGCCTTCTGCTTTGGTCTTCGCCACAAGTTGTGCATAGGGTACAGTAACCCCAATGGCAGATGCTTGATTGGAACCACCAGTTGCAGAGCCAGAACTGGCCAAAGAATTTGATACTCCCGTATTGGTACCACATCCCGCAAGTACAGTTGTTCCACATAAACCCATCACAGCTAAAACAGCCATACGATTTTTCTTTGATTTCATTTTATTATTTTTCATTTGACTGATCCCCATTTCCTTTTTATCAACCTTCGATTTCGGATAAATAGACACGGCTTATGAAAACCAATTTGTAAGAACATACTTCGGTAAAGGAGCCATGGATGTCGCAGGTGACAGTCTGAGCAAACGACAACAGAGAGCAGCGATACTGGTTTGCGGAAAGAGATGTTCCTCATCAAGTCCAGCTATCTTCAGCAACGGACTAAATACGTAAAGAGGCACATCACGCACCCCAAAATCAGTGCCGCCATGAAAACCAAACTCATCCATCCCGTGATCAGCCGTGACCAAAACGTCATAACCGGAACGTATCCATTCAGGTAGCAATCTAGCTAACAAATGATCGATTCGCATTGCCTGCCCGTTATATTGTTTTGAAGAGGAGCCAAATTGATGCCCCGCATCATCGACTCCCATGGGGTGAATCAATAGAAAATCAGGTTGAATCGTTTGACGTAGACTCTCCGCCTCACTAAAGACATGACTATCTGGATAACTATCCTCATAATAAAAACGACCTGAGGCGATTCTCCCCTCACCGTCATTTCTTTCCCGATGTCGCACTGGGTCAAAAGGTGCTGCACAGTAGAGTTCTGAGAACCAATAATACGCCGATGCCGCTGAGACAAGATCATGAGCCCGAACCACATCAAAAATGCTCTGTTCCTCTGATATACGTACGATGTCATTTCCCACCACTCCATGCTGTAGCGGTGACATCCCTGTGCAGATAGATTCATAACAGGGACGAGATAAACTAGGCAAAACACTCTTCACTTTCGTACGAAGACCCTGCCCTTGCTCGATCATTCCTTCAACAAAACCTAGTGCACGACGAGCTGCATCATCACGTAGTCCGTCTATAATGACGAGTATGACTTTGCGGGAGTCTACTGAACTTACGTTAGACATCAGAATTATTCTCCTCTCATATATGAGGCAATCTTATTTAATGGTTTTCGTAATGTGGATTATTCAATAAAAATGTGGTTTTTACTTCTATTGGCATCATTATAGGATTTGAAAATATGGTTTTCATGATAGTAGTGTAATGTTATTTTGTCGATTTGTAATAGTTATGTAAATCCATCGTCTTTGCTAAGTGGATGCATGACAGGAACCATCATTGCGGAAATGGAGGCCGAAAAGTGGTTCTGCACTCACAAGCATCGGTATGATCATTGAATACGTCATGGGCGGAAAATTTATCTACATGTTCCGGGAAATATCATGTTCTTCTATAAATAATGATTCGGATCACAGACCAGAGATCGGTCAATGATCCGAATCATTATTTGTGTATCGCAGATCAAAGACTATAAAGCTGAATTTCCAGAAAGATACCCATCCGCTTGCTTCTGAAGTTGCGATAGCGCTGTGGAGACTGAAGTTTTACCTGTAACCGCATTATAAAAGGCAGCATCTAATGCAGACTGAACTTCCTTATAATTATCCGACACCGGGCGTGAGATGGTGTACTTCGACTGTAAGATTTGCGTCGCGACCTTGATCCCCGTATATTTTGATAGGTAAGTTGACATAAGTGGCAATGCCTGCTTACTCTCCGGCGGATACCCCGATTCCATTGCCCACTTTGCTTGTACTTGTGGAGTGAACCACCATCTTAAAAACGTCCCTGCAGCATGGTCTTGTACAGATGAATGACCGGTCATTAAAACAAACCCAAGTCCTTGCACCAAATTGACCGAATGTCCGGTTGAACCCTTGGGATAGGCAAAAACCCCCACCGGAAATTTCCCACCTGCAGCGCCGAGCGCCTTGAAATAACCCGCAGATGTACCATCGGCGATAGCCAGTTTACCCGATCCAAAATCCGCTCGAATTGTGCTACCATGAGCAAGGATCAACTCGCCGCTTTGATACAAATTGTGAAAATAGGTGAATGTCGTTTGTGCGGCCGGACTGAGGAAATCTGCTTGTTGCGACTTGGTACCCGCTTTAAATAGTTGCCCGCCATTTGCTAAAAAAGGAGGCAAAATATGCGCGGAAGAGTCTTTCCAAGCTATCGGGATCACCCCGGGCAGTTTGGCCTTCAAAATCGCCGCATCGGTCGCCAACTGTGTCCACGTGGTTGGAGGATTCGAAATCCCTGCTTTCTCAAAAAGGTTTTTATTATAGATCAATTGAGATACCTTTGCATCAGCTTGAAGACGATAATGATTCCCATTCACTTCGCCATTTGACCAAATCGCTGGAAAAATCGCCTGTTGTTCAGCAGATGACATCTTGTTTAATATCCCGTTTAAGTTGACCAATGCGTGAGCAGATAAAAAGTTCCCATCATAATGACTGATTTCTGCCATGGTTGGTGCATCCCCAGCCGCTAAGGCAGCAAGTGCTTTATGACTCGCTTTCGTTATCACTAGGTTGACCTTAATCGTAGGGTGACTTTGATTAAACTGATTCACGAGATCTGCCATCGCTTTCCCCGGAGGGCCTCCAGCCAAATGAGATTCCCACAGTGAAATAGTTGTCACAGATGGCGTAGTCGCTGGTGATGTCCCTCCTGATGCGGCTGCATTTGCTTGCGTTCCACAACCAGTAATTCCAATCATCATAGTAAGTCCTAGAGTAATCGCGGTTGCTTTCGATTTGTTATCAATGATGACCTTTTTTACCCTTGAAAGTGTACGTTTCATCGTACAATCCCCCTTTATATTTAACAGTAAATAATTCATCGCATTCTAAAAATCCCATGCATCTTCCTACTTACTCCTTGGCTCCACTGTCGCCACCTGCTACAGCCTGAATAATGTATCTCTGCGTAAAGATAAACATGATGATAATTGGTAATAACGCGAGTAATGCGGCCGATCCAAGGACTCGCCAATTCGATTCATACGTTTGGAGATAATGACTCAACGCCAATTCAATAGGTTGCAGTTTTTGATTTGTAAGCATAATTAACGGCCATTGAAACTGGTTCCATGAAGCGATAAATGTCAATAAAGTGACGGTTGCCACCGCGGGCCTAGCCAGAGGCAAAGCAACTCTCCGAATATAAGTAAGTGTTCTCACCCCCTCAACGCGAGCAATATCCCGATAACTACTCGGTAACTTCTTGAAAAATTGCCTAAAAAGAAAGATGCCCGATGTATTTGCTGCGAAGGGCAAAATTAAGGCAGTATAGCTGTTCAACATATGCAGGTGGTATATGGTTACATATTGCGGAACAATTAAAGCTTGCTGCGGTAACATCATCACACCTAATATCAAATAGAAGATCATTGAGTTCCCCATAAAAGGAATTTCAGCCAATGCATAACCGGCTAACGCACTTGTAATAATCACCAGAAAAATCGTAGCTGCCGTAATAAACACGGTATTGAGGAGGTAGCGCAACCAATGTGTATGCGTAATGACATACATAAGTGGTCCCCAATGCCACAATGGTATCCAGACCGGCGGTAAGCTGTATGCTGCCCCATGGTACCCAGTTGCAAGAACAAGCACCCAGTACACCGGTGCAATAAACCCAATCGCAACTAGCGCACGTATACTATAGATCAGATACTTAGCCATAATTCCCTCCACTTTCGATTTAAATAAAAATCCAGATTGAGTAAGTTCTTAACGATAAAAAACAAATCGATCTGCAAGGATTTTTTGGATAATTATAATGACCAAAGTAATCGTAAAAAGCACAAGACTCATAGCCGCCGCAAGCGAGAAATGTAGATACATAAACGCCGTCTGATAGATTAATAGAGAATCAGTTGTCGTAGAAAAGGCAGGTCCTCCAGCACCTCCATGCGGACCACCTGTTAATGTATAAATTTGCGAAAAAGTTTGGATGGTATTGATCGAACATAAAACCACTACAAAAAACGTAATGGGACTAATTAAGGGCCAGATCACTTTTCGTAAAGCAAAGAAGCCTTTCGCCCCATCTACCCGCGCGGCCTCAAGTACTGACCGAGGAATCGTAGCTAACCCGGCTAAGAAAAGTACAGTATATAAGCCAATAGAGTGCCAAAGTGTATAGATCATCACCGATGGTAACGCCCATCTCGTACTTTCTAGCCAATTAAGAGCGGGGAGATGAAAAATATGCAAAATCACATTGGCCAACCCAAAACTTGGATTAAATATCCATACCCAGATGATTGATGTTGCAACCACTGGTGTAACATGTGGTAAAAAAATAAGTGCTCTAGACAAACCACCGCCTCGTATTCGCGGCGCCTCTCTCAACAACATTGCTAAACCTAACGCCAAGAGAGTCGTCGTCGGAACAAGAACAATTAAGTAATAGATGGTATTCCAGAGTGCTTTCCAAAAAATAGGCTGATTAAAAAGAATCTCAAAATTTTTCCACCCAACAAATGTGCTTGTATTTGAAAAAATGGTCCAATGAAAAAATGCGATATATCCCAAAAATACTGCGGGTCCATAATAGAACACGCTAAAGATCAATAGACTCGGGAGCATAAGACCATATCCAAGAATCGTTGATTTAAGTCGCCCTGTCCCATCCTTTTTCCACGAAAGTAATTTCGCAGAAGTGATGCGCACAATCTTGCTATGATTATTCTTGCTCACTTCACTAATCACGAAATACCACCGCCTGCGCGAATCATGATCTTCTCTTCCGTGCGGATGGCTTCCCCTGAACTTCCATGAAACCAGTGCACATCCTTCCAAGGAACACTTAATGTTACTTCTGAGTTGCGAGCAAATGAAGGAACATTGGGAAATGCAGCTACGAGTATCATTTCCCCCCAATGAGCATAGATGATTTTTCTAGCACCCAATGATTCAATGCGCTCAATCTGTGCAACCACTGTCATCACGTGACTATTTTTCTTCTCTCCACCCAAACGCCAGGATTCTGGTCGAACTCCACATTGCAAACAATTCTCTTGATCGAGCGCACCTTGCCAAAGATGCTTCATCTCCAGAGGCAACTCGATCCGATTTTCACTATTTTGCAAGGATGAGGCTTGAACGACATCAGATAAGGTCACTTGTAGACGCCAGATGTTCATTGGGGGTGAACCGAAGAAAGAGGCGACAAAGGTAGTTTGAGGAGTATGATAAATTTCTTCAGGTGAACCCATCTGGAGCATTGTTCCGTTGTTCATAACAACGATACGATCAGCCATTGTCATAGCTTCTGTCTGATCATGCGTCACATAGATGGTGGTAATTCCTATGCGTTCGTGAATTCGACGCAATTCCACTCTCATTCGATCTCGTAAGAGTGCATCCAAATTGGATAAAGGTTCATCCATTAAAAATATCCGAGGTTGTCGCACCATCGCTCGCCCTAGCGCCACCCTCTGGCGCTGTCCTCCCGATAAGGCGCCAGGTCGTTTTTTTAGCAAAGATTGCAATTCTAATAGAACGGCTATTTCATCCACCTGTTTACTTATCTTTTTCTTACTTACGCCATGTGCCATCAAACCGAATGCCATATTCTCAAAAATCGTTAAATGCGGATATAGCGCATAATTTTGAAATACCATCCCTATATTTCGCTCATACGGTTCTACTAGATTTACCATCTTGTCTTCTATAAAAATTTCACCTTGCGTCGGGCGATCCAACCCCGCAATCAACCGCAACAGAGTCGACTTACCACACCCAGATGGACCTACAATCGCCACGAATTCCCCCTCATTCACAGTCATCGAGATATCCTTCAGGATTGTCTGTGAGCCAAAACGTTTACTCATGTGTGCCAGTGTTAGCATAGCCATCATGCCATCCTCCAATGAAGTTCATATTTCCTAGCAACTACTCTTTGATTTGTCACAAATTTTTAAATCCACATCGTGAAGCCTCTTTTATTATTGACCAGCAATGTTATGAATGAATTTTGTAAAACTCTGCTTTATGTAAATGCTGTGCATAGAAAAAATCAGGATCGCCATTTGCGATCCTGATTCCATCACACAACAGGAAAGTCAGCCATGAATAAAAAATCCTCCAGAATGCGCATCAAGCACATGGGGGTCGAGGAAATGATGAGAGAGGAACTTTCGGATAACCGCAATATGCACCCATCCACTTCACCTCATTTTACCTATAAGAATTCCCGCAATAAAGACGAGTGCGCCACCGAATACAACCTGAATAATGGATTTGAAATGGGGCGTTTTAAAATAACGATTTCTAATTAAAGCAATCGTAATTAATTCGACCCCTACAACAATATAGGAAATCATTAGTGCAACCGACATATTGGGAATGAGAAAGGGAAGGGTATGTCCGATTCCGCCTATAAGGGTCATGCCACCTGTCACAATACTGCGTAGAAAGGGGTGTCCACGTCCCGTAAGAGCACCATCATCAGATAGACCTTCAGAAAAGGCCATGCTAATTCCCGCACCCACTGCCGAAGCAAACCCTACGATGAAAGTGGTAAACGAGTCATGAGTTGCAAATGCTGTAGCAAAAATCGGTGCCAGTGTCGAAACAGATCCATCCATTAATCCCGCTAAACCCGGTTGTACAACTTGTAGAATAAACCGATGTTCAGTATGTGATGATTCCTTCGTAATATCTATACTTGACATCACGCATCCTCCTAAAAGTGGTTTGTTGAATTTTCGAGTTTTCAATTATGATTAATAATGAATCCAGGAACAGGTATACGAATCAAACTTACAAACAGAGAAAGCCTACTCTAACCAAGTGGTTATTTCTTCCCAGGAAATAGATTTTTGTCGTACTGGAACTTCCTCTGGATAACCGAGATAAATAAACCCAAGAATGTGATCAGACGATGACAATGAAAAAAAGTCACGAACCGGATTACTATTTAGCCACTTACCCGTGCGCCAAATGGTTCCCAATTGCAATTCATGTGCTGCTAACATGAGATTTTGAATCGCTGCTGCACCAGATAATAGATCCTCTTCATAAAGTATACGATCATTCATCGAACTTGAAATCCAGACCACAATAATTACAGGAGCAGTCAAGGGCTTTTTTGATTCAGAGAAAGATTTTGCTGTCTTATGAAGTAAATTGATCTCCACGTCCTCTTGAATAGATTGTTTTAATGCATTACCGAACTGTTCTCTCGACGTTCCTGTCAATACGGAAAAACGCCACGGATATGTTTTTCGATGATTCGGAGCCCATGTTGCCGCCTCAAGAATTTTTTCAATATAGGTACGGGACGGCATTTCTGATTTAAATTTTTTAACCGATCGACGCTTACAAACGGTGTCAAAAACTGATGTGGACATTTGTATTCCTCCAAAGTCAAAGTCAATTTCAAGCCAGTTCTTATCATAAAGACGATCCATTTATTCGTCCACAGCAAATGCCCTTAAATACCACGTTTTTAAAGAGTTTTGTAAATTCTTGATAGTTAATAGATGATTCCATAACATTGTGTTTGTAGCATTGTAAAAGTAAGGTACAGGAAAGGAGAAAAACCACATGGCCACTGTGCTATTCGTAGAAGATGAATCGCGACTTGCTGAAACTGTTCAATTATTTTTGCAACAACAAGGACATACTTGTCATATCGCAGCGGACGGAGTGCATGGCTTGCAAATGGCAATGAATACTCTATATGACGTTATCTGTTTGGATTGGATGCTTCCAGGAATTGATGGGATTTCACTATGTGAAGTGATTAAATCAATTCAAAAAGTAAAGGTTATCCTCATCACGGCAAAATCAGAAATTAATGACCGTGTACATGGTCTCGAACAAGGCGCTGATGATTATATGACAAAACCCTTTAGTCTAAGAGAATTATCTGCGCGAATAAAAGCAATTTTAAGAACAGAGAGCTCAACCATACCATTCGGCGATCATGCATTAACAAATTCCAATATGTTTTCTAGAATCCTGTCTTCTGAGTCATTGGAGGCAAACGTCAATGAATATAATGTGGAATATGACGGGATCCCGATTGCACTCACATTAACTGAGTTCAAACTACTAGAGATCCTCATGGAACATCCGAAGACGGTGTTTAGTCAATTGCAATTGGCTGAACAATTAGGCAAACAAAAAGGTGAAAATGGGTTCAAAAGACATACGATCACTACACATTTAAGTAATTTACGAAAAAAAATCCAACAAGCTTCGGGAGTCGATTTGATTAAAAATGTATATCGCATAGGATACAAATTTGATGGGGACGTAACTGTGAAACATGAAGCCAACTAAGAAAAAATTAATTGCACTCTCCATTAAAATCCGTATCGTTTTTCTCTTATTCATTATCATCGTTTTCACCAGTGTGTTAGAACTTTCCACTTCACGATGGAGTTTGCACCGTTCCATTCAAGCCTATACAACGAGTATCCAACATGATCAAGTTCACGACTGGGCACAAATGATCGGGCTCCTCTATTCGCAACATCATTCTTGGTCTATTCTCAAACACGATTTACTTAGCAAGCATTTCTCCCAATTAGATGGAATGATTCTCGGCGAAAAAGGATTCATCATCACATCATCTAGTGGGAATATCATAAGTAATTTACCTAACGGAGTAATTACAAGTACATGGTTAAGCAGCCCAATTGCGGTAGGAACCCATGTCATTGGCGTTTTACATGTGCGTCCATACAGTCCAGTTCACCTTCTTACATTGCAACGACAAAATACGGTATCCTTTACGTATTTTCAGCTATTCATCTTATTCCTTGTTATCCTTTTGCTTATGTTATTGGGGGTCCCTCTCTTAAACAACATACTACGCCCGTTAGAACAATTGGCCCTTGCTGCAAAAGGAATTGTCCAGCACAATTACACGGTGCCTTTGCCTGATGTACAAGATGAAGAAGTGCAAGCAGTTGTACAAGCATTTCGGTCTGTACAAATGGAATTACTTGCTGCACAAACGGCAAGAGATACAATGATTTCGAATTTATATCATGAACTTCGTACGCCGATGAGTATTATTGCAAACCGAATGGAAGCCGTTCAATGTGGTCTCTACGAACTGGATCTCCAAAATATTTTGATTATTCATGATGAAATTCTACGAATGGAAAGATTACTAGGGGACTTGCGACAACTGAATGATGCAGATGCAAAAGCGTTGCATTTAGAATACTCACCTATAGATGTATGTGCATGGATGAACCAAATCATCGAATTATTTAAATTGGATGCGAAAGTCGGGCATATAGAACTATATCTATACTGTTCACCGAATCTATCTACTCTCTTCGGGGATGAGCGACGCTTGACACAAGTGCTGATCAATCTATTATCCAATGCACTACGTTTTTCACCGAAGGGTAAAAAAATTGTTGTCTCCGCTGAATATCACCCTGAAATTGAAGGCCATCAGTTCTCCATTTGTGATGAAGGAATTGGCATTCCTCGGGAACATCTTCCTCATATTTTTGATCGTTTTTATCGTATAGATGATTCAAGAAACAGAGGCACCGGGGGTCTTGGATTGGGCTTGGCAATTTCTAAAGAAATTATCAACGCGCACGGTGGCAATATTTCTGTAGAAAGCACCGTAAACAAAGGAACGTGTTTTACTATTCAATTACCTCGGGAACACTTGTTATAGTGCGTCTTTTACTCCCGTAACACAAAGAGCATTTCAAGCGTTTGATCCAGTTACCAGATTACAATATATCTGAAGTACCCATCGATAACCTCATATGAAGTACCCAAAGAGGTTCCACAGACCTGACTATAGATCTATGGATTTTGCAAGTTCAGTCTCTTCATTTTTTTAATCAGCGTAGAATGATCAATTCTGAGTTGATGCGCTGCTTTTCGTAATGAGCTATTTTCTGATAACGCTTTTTGAATGATAACTCGCTCAAACTTCTCCACTTCCGATTTCAGTCCACGAATATCCTCAAATTCCTCCATTGCAAATTGACTCTGAGTACGAATAGGTAATGGAAGATGTTCAAGGGATATGAGATCTGCAGAAGTAGCTACAACTATATTTTCCATTACATTACGTAACTCTCGAATATTTCCTGGCCAAGAATAGCGTTCTAAATAATCAAAACACGTCTCTGTAAGTTGTTTGTTCAATCGAAATCGCTTACAGTAATATCCTAAGTAATGCTCAATTAATGGCCGAATATCTTGTTTGCGGTTCTTTAATGATGGAATCTCAATTTCTACAACGGCAATTCGATAGAATAAATCTTCCCTGAACAGTCCTTGTCTCACCATATTATGTAGATCTTTATTCGTTGCCGCAATAACTCGTAGATCTACCGAAATAGATTTAGTCCCACCTACCCTTCGAATCATTTTTTCTTGCAACACGCGTAAAAGGCTTACTTGTACCGGCATCGGCATTTCGGCAATTTCATCTAGTAAAATGGTTCCTTTGTCTGCTAATTCAAATAATCCAACCTTCCCATCTTTTCTCGCATTAGTAAATGCCCCGTATTCATAACCAAATAACTCTGATTCCATCAACGACTCTGGAATTGCTCCGCAATTAACTTTTATAAATGGGTGGGCCTTTCTATCACTTTGATAATGAATAAGGTTAGCCAATACCTCCTTACCAACACCTGATGAACCCGTGATAATTATGCTTGTTGGAAAGGGAGCGATAGTCATAGCTTGCTCATAAATCCGATGCATTTCCTGACTATTGAAGATCATCTCATGATCTTCGTTCGTTAAATACCGATTTTTCTGTATTTCATGCAAGGAACGCGATTTCTTTAATTCTCTAGTCATTCGGTTTAATTCGGTGACATCGCGCACACTGGTCACAACCATTTTAATTTCGCCTTGTCGACCCCAAACAGGATTACCAGTTACAATAACCTCTTTATCATTCCCGATTTGTTGGAGAATCGATATTTGACGCTCTTGTTCTAATACCAATAAAGAAACGGATTGATCAAAATAGCCCCGATTGATTAAGTCCCCCATATGCTGACCAATCAGTTCTTTGCGATTGTACCCGGTAATTTTTTCATATGCTAAGTTAACAAAAATAGTGATACCTTCAGTATCTACGACGTATATCCCATCTGTTGAAAACTCTGCAATTTGCCTCATTTCCTTTAGTGTTTCCAGCGTATACTCATCCGTTGAAGGTTCATTTTTCACCATAAATTTTCGATCCCCCGAATTCGAATGTGTGCAATCCTATTGTCGCATGTATGTTTGGTGAGAAAATGCCAATCCGGTGTGTTTTTTCACCAGATATAATCCCGCATGTTCTACCATAACTTTGTTCACAGTACGTCAAAGCGGTGAATTTATTCACCATTTATCTATCGAATAAAAATGAAGGATCACGCTACGACACGAACATCAGGATAACTCTTTATGGCATGCATCTTGCTTCAATAAGGTAAAACTCACACATCCATGTGGAGTTTGGCACTTGGATCATCGTAATTTATTTCTAATTGTATCGCGATCCTTGTGAAAATCCAATATATAAGGGGGATCTTGAATGTCAAACATCATCAAAACCCATCCAAAACTTTACGTGGTAGATAACGGAAGAATGCGTATGGATAAGAATTGGATGCTAGCTATGCATCATCCTGCGTCCATAGACAATCCCCATGCACCAACAGAAATGATTGAGTTTCCAATCTACTCAGTTTTAATTGATCATCCTGAAGGAAAGATTCTTTTCGATACTTCTTGTAATCCTAAGTCTATGGGTGCTGAAGGAAGATGGACGCAAGAAACTCAAAAGATGTTCCCCTGGTATGCTCCTGAAGAATGCTATTTACCTAATCGTTTAGAACAATTGCATGTACGTCCAGAGGAAATCCGCTACGTAGTGGCATCCCATTTACATTTAGATCACGCTGGTTGTTTGGAGATGTTTACCAATGCCACTATTATCGTACATGAAGATGAATTAAATGGGACACTACGAACCTATGCAAAAAACCGAAGTGAAGGTGCATATGTATGGTCCGATATTGATGCTTGGCTTAAAAATAATTTGCAATTCCAGGCCATCAAGCGGGATGAAGATCATCTTAAATTAGCTGAGGGAATCCGCATCTTGAATTTTGGCAGTGGACACGCGTACGGTCTTCTCGGATTGCATGTAGAGCTACCAGAAACAGGTTCAATCATCCTTGCATCAGATGCTATCTATTCCGCTGAAAATTACGGACCCCCGATTAAACTACCAGGAATCATCTATGATTCTCTTGGTTATGTAAAAACGGTCGAACGCATCCAGCGACTCGCGCGAGAAACGAATTCACAGGTTTGGTTCGGACATGATGCGGAGCAATTTAAATCCTTTATTAAATCAGATAAAGGACATTATGAATAATCTCCAAGCGTTCTAAATGAACAGTTGTGTAAATTAAAACGGAGGGATAATTAATGAAGACTAGAGCAGCAGTTCTCTATGAGATGGGAATGCCCCGTCCTTACGCTGAAAGCAAACCTTTAAAAATCAAAGAAATTGAGCTTGATCCACCCGATCGCGAAGAGGTCCTCATTCAAATTAAAGCAGTAGGATTATGCCATTCTGATTTATCGGTGATCAATGGAAGTCGCCCTCGCGTGATGCCGATGGCACTCGGGCATGAAGCCGCAGGAATTGTGGCAGGTTTAGGGGAAGGTGTTACTGACTTGCAAATAGGTGACCATATCGTATGCGCTTTCGTCCCCAGTTGCGGACATTGCTCCCCATGTCAAGAAGGAAGACCCGCTTTATGTGAACTTGGTGCACGTGCGAACAACGAAGGAACATTGCTGAGTGGTCAACGACGCCTTCATCATAACGGAGGAGAAATTCACCATCATTTGGGCGTATCTGGATTTGCTGACTATGCGGTTGTCGATCAACACTCTCTCGTCAAAGTGGATCCCTCTCTTTCTTTTGATGAAGTTGCGGTTTTTGGCTGTGCGGTGATGACTGGAGTAGGTGCCGTTGTAAATACTGCCCATATTGAAGCCGGATCCACAGTCGCAGTTATCGGTCTTGGCGGCGTAGGACTTAGTGCTTTACTCGGTGCACGTGTCGCCGGTGCGGCGCGCATGATCGCGGTAGACATTAATCCGGACAAATTAGCTCTTGCAAAAAGCATGGGGGCCACTGACACGTTTGATTCACGAGAACCTGATGTCATCGATCAAATTCGCGCAGCTACAAATGGCGGAGTAGATTATGCATTTGAAACCGCAGGTGCAGTACCCGCACTTGACGTAGCCTATCGAATCACGCGACGGGGCGGAACAACAGTCACTTCCGGATTACCCCATCCAACGCAGCAGTTGTCATTGTCGCCTGTTTCTCTAACGGCGGAAGAACGAACATTAAAAGGTTCGTATATCGGAAGCTGTATTCCTTCACGTGATATTCCACGCTATATTTCATTGTACAAACAGGGTCAATTACCTGTGAATCGTCTACTTACGGATCGAATTTCGCTGGATCAAATCAATGAAGGATTTGATCGGCTTGATCGAGGCGAGGCGGCTCGTATTGTGGTCATATTGTAATTTATGGGGAGGAATATACAATGATAACAAAAATGTCTCACCTTTTTATAGGTGGTGATTGGTGCGAAGCTTCAACTGGCGAGTACTTTGACGTTCTCAATCCCGCGACAGAAGAAGTCATCGCCAGAGTGCCTGATGCAGGGTCTGTAGACATGAGGATGGCCATAGATGCTGCACTTGCTGTCCAGAAAAGCTGGGCAAGTACAACAGCCGCACAACGATCAAAGATTCTACTTTCAGCAGCCAATCTAATGCGTGATCGAGCAGAACATCTTGCCCAAATCATGACACTCGAAGAAGGAAAACCTGTTTTAGAGGCAAAGGGAGAAGTGACATATGCAGCCTCCTTTTTAGAATGGTTTGCAGAAGAAGCCAAACGCGTATATGGGGAAATAATTCCGGCAAATGCACCGGATAAACGCATCCTTATTATCAAACGCCCCCTTGGTTTAGCACTCGCAATCACACCATGGAATTTCCCTGCAGCCATGATTACTCGTAAAGTAGGGCCAGCTCTTGCTGCCGGTTGCACAATGATTGTTAAACCTTCAGAATTGACACCACTCACAGCACTTGAAATTGCAAAAATTTTTGAAGAAGTTGGGTTGCCAAAAGGCGTCCTATCGGTCCTTGTTGGGAAAGATCCAGCCCCCTTGGTGAAAGTTGCTATGGATGATTTTAATGTGCGTAAAGTCACATTTACCGGATCAACTTCCGTTGGGAAATTACTCATGAAACAATCTGCAGACACGATGAAACGGATATCCTTCGAACTGGGGGGGCAAGCTCCATTCATTGTATTTGATGATGCTGACATTAACTCCGCTGTTGAAAACGCGATCATCGCGAAAATGCGCAGCATGGGTGAAAGTTGTGTGGCTGCAAATCGAATCTATGTGCAGCGGGCCGTATTAGAGCAATTTACGAGTAAGCTCGTATCTAAACTTGCGGAATTCCGTATCGGAAATGGTCTGGAAGATGGCGTTCAGGTAGGTCCTCTCATTGAACCGGCAGCGGTAGAAAAAGTGGAACTTCACGTTGCTGATGCGACAAAAAAGGGGGCTAAAGTCATCTTGGGAGGATCACGCGGAACTAATGTAGGCTATTTCTATCTACCAACAGTGCTGACAAATGTGACAGATTCTATGCTCATTACACAAGAGGAAACCTTCGGACCTGTTGCAGCTGTCATACCCTTTGATACAGAAGAAGAAGTTCTAGAACGCGCGAACAATACACACCACGGATTGGCAGCCTACTATTTCACAAAAGATATAGGTCGTGTTTTTCGGTTGGCTGAAAAATTACAGTTTGGCATTCTTGGCGCTAATGATGGACTTCCTTCTACTGCTCAGGCCCCATTTGGCGGAGTTAAAGAATCCGGTCTTGGAAGAGAAGGGGGACACCACGGCATTGATGAATATCTAGACGTGAAATACGTCTCGCTTGGCGGCATTAGCTCCTAATGGCGCCAAGCCTCCCTGGTGATCGATTACCGAAGGTTCGCAAAAACTGCGGACCGATTGGGCATAGAAGACTGAGCCCCCTGTGCAGTAACTGAAAGTGCTGCTGCAACAATCGCGATCTGCAGCGATTGTTGCAGTGTTATTTGCTCGGTGACAGCCGTTGCAAAAGCACCCATAAAGGTATCCCCCGCCCCCGTTGTATCGACGATTGACACTTTCTTTGCTGGTGCCACAAAGGATCCTGACTGAGCAGTCACACAGATGGCGCCTTTTTCTCCCCGTGTAACAACAACTGTCTTCACATTCCCATGTAAAAGGAGTTTTGCAGCGCGAATTCCAGACGCTTCATCTTCTACCATATACCCTGTTAACAGTGCAGCTTCATATTCATTCACGACAACATAGTCACTTTTTGCACAGATAGACCTTGAGTCTTTATCAATAGGTGATGGATTGTAAAAAATGGGGATATGCAAATGACGTCCGATTTCAACAGCGCGCAAAATGGCGTGACGAGGAATCTCATTTTGTATAATAATCCCGTCAGCATCCTGAAATTTCACCTGCTGCATACTGACATCCTCTGCCGTAAGGCTATAATTTGCGCCGGGATTGACAACAATTGAATTTTCCCCCGCAGCATTCAATGTAATCAACGCAATGCCGGTAGATGTGCGCTCTTTGACCAGAACCCCGGTCATATCCATGCCAAGTGCTGCGTATTTTTGCCGTAACTCTAGTCCAAAAGCATCGTCCCCGACGGCTCCGAGCATAGCGACGCTCGCTCCTAAGCGCACAGCCGCCACCGCCTGATTGGCTCCTTTCCCGCCACTTGTAAAATTGGACTGTAAAGCCATCACTGTCTCACCAACTTGCGGATGGCGATTTACGCGCAAGTAAATATCCATATTAATACTGCCAACTACCAATAGTTTTGACATAGAATGAGAAGTCCCTCCTCCCGTCTGCAGACAGATTCGAAATGTGATCAGCCATTACTGCGCGAAGACTTTGTCTTTTTTGCAGCTTCAGTTCTCAATCATTTTACAAATCCTTTCCCGCGCGCCTGCAACCCGGCCACAACGAGAATTACCGCGACAAAGATATACTCGTAAAGTGCAGGCAACCCGAGCAAGACAATCATGTCGTCAATCAGTCCAATAATCAATGCGCCAAGCGCCGCCCCCACAACTGAACCGCGTCCACCCGTAAAGGGAATACCACCTAAAATCACCCCTGCAATCGCCTGTAATGAATACCCCTCGCCAGTCACAGGATAGATCGAAGCCTGCCAAGCAGTCATCATGACTCCCGCCAACACGGCGAGTACACTTGAGATCATAAAAGCGGTGATTTTAATTCTATCTGTATTAAGACCAACTGTCCGCGCAGACGCTTCATTGGAGCCGATGCCTTTCAGCCATGTCCCAAAAGGAGTGTAGGAAATCGTAATTTGTCCAAGTGCAATCATCAGAAGAGCGATAATAATGAGATTTGAGACACCAAACGTGTGCCCAGCAAAACCCATGAATCCAAATGGACGATTGGGGGTTACCGAATACGGACTGATGTAATTCCCTCCATTAAACAACAACGCAATTCCACGCAACCCCCAATACGTTCCAAGTGTTACAATAAAAGAGGGGATTCTCCCTTTTGTCACCAGCAACCCTACTAGTAGTCCGACCAATGCTCCGAAAATAAGGCCAACGGGGACTGCGATATAAGCTGGCTGATTGCCAAAGACGGAGAGATACGCCACTAACATCCCGCCACTTGCAAATACACTTTGAACGCCTAAATCGATCATCCCAGTGATGACTACGATTGCTTCTCCAACTGCGATGATCATTAAAAAGCTGGAACTGACTAATAAAGCCTCAATGTTTTTAAGACTTAAAAAGGAGGGCGCGATCATACTTGAGATCAAAAGCGCTAGGATAACAAAAAGAATAGGTCTGCGAACGCTTCCATTTGCCCCAAACACAACCGCCCAAACAGACCTCAAACTTGGCGGAGTTGCCTCTGCTGATGAGGATGATTCTGCAGATCGACTCACTAGAATTCCTCCTTTTTCACATTGCGATCTTGAAACATGACACGGACTAAATCTTCAATTGCCAAATTCCGATTCACTAAGATATCGCGGATCTTTCCATGCGCAAACACAACAATCCGATCCGATACCGTCAGGATATCTTCTAAACGGTGGCTCACTAAAATAATTGACTTACCGTCTGTCTTCAGCGCCTTGATAAGTTTTAAAACGTCATCAATTTTTGATACAGAGATTGCCGCTGTAGGTTCATCCATAATAATAAGATCGCGATTAAACAACAGTGCCCGCGAGATGGCGACGAGTTGCTGCTCGCCTCCAGATAGTTCTCCAACTTGATCTGTAGGTTTCACTTTAGAATTGAGTGTTTTTAGAACACGGGCCGTTTTTTCAATCATGAGCGGAACATCCATAAGCACCCCGAAGCGTCGAATCTCCTCGCCTAAGAATGAGTTTTGCCAAACCGTCAAATCTGGTGCCAACGATAAATTTTGATACACCATTTCAATTTTTAAATTTCTGCGCGAAGTCCTCGGAGAAGAAAAAGAAATTTTTTCCCCTTTATAGTAAAAATCACCGCTATCTTTTTTATTATATCCAGACAGCAAACTAAGAAATGTCGACTTCCCCGCACCATTATCTCCAATCAACCCTACGACCTCACCGGGAAATACATCGAGACTAACATTGTCCACCGCTTTGATTTGGCCAAAGCTTTTCGTCAGTCCGCGAATGGATAGTAAAGGTGTTTTGGTTTGAGTTTTTTCGCTACTACTCATACGTTGCAATCACCTCCGACTAAACATAAACTGCATGATGTTGGAGGTGCTGTCTCCTGCTGTTGGATCACAGCACCTACCTTCTCCTTAGAAATGAACTTTGTATGCGGAGGACTTGCCATAGGGCAATGACGGCACGACAGCTGGTGTTCCCCATCCGGAAATTGTTGATGCATTCTGTTTTGTAACAAGTTGCATGGGAATGACGATATTCCCGTTAGGAAATTGCGTTTGCGGTGGCTTAACTTTGCCTACAAGCAAATTTTGTATCGCCTCAACTGCCCAAAATGCTTCCACATAAGGGGAGTGCGTCACAGTGTCTAGCTGTGTGCCGTTTTGTACATCCGTCAGACTTTGCGGCTGGGCATCGGCACCAGCGACAAACACATCTTTTCCTGGATGTAATCCCGCATTTTGTAAAGCGGTAATGGCACCGAGTGCCATCGCGTCATTTGAAGCGATCACGAGTTGAATATTAGATGTTTTTGCGAGAAATTCGGACATCATTTGCTGAGCGTTACTCGTTGAAAAATCAGCAGATTGATTAAAGACGACCTTCACTTTCCCCTTTTGAATATACGGATTTAAAACGTTCATCGCCCCGTTTAAACGATCAATCGCAGTACTCGATCCAAGCGTCCCCTGTAAAACGGCGACATTCCAAGGCGTCGGTACATGGTGTTGTTGCAAATACTGTAACGCATATTGTGTTTGCAATTGCCCTAATTTCACATCCCGATCGCCAATAAATGCGACGCGAGCAGAAGGAGTCGATACATCTCGATCTATGGTAATTACCGGTACACCACTTGACATTGCCTGTTGCGCAGCGGTCGTGACCGCACCGTTCACGGGATTTAGAATAATGCCTTGCACATTGTTGGCAATAGCTTCTTTAATGTCAGAAATCTCGTTGGATGATGAATTATGCGCGCTAATCACTTGAATACTCATATTGGGATATAACTTAGCCGCTTGTTGCACAGCTTGTGCCATAGGTGCAAAGTAAGGAATGGAATAACCAGTAAAAATAAAGTCAATTTTTATTTTTGGCTTTGCTGAACCTGCTGTAGCATTTCCCGTTCCTGCATTGGTCGCTGATGTTGTTCCACAGCCAGTCAATACACCTGCAACAAGTGTTGTTCCTGCAATGAAGGCAAGCACTTTTCTATTCACAACTTTTCCCCCCCTGAATCTTTTATGTGTTGTCTTCGACGCTATACAATGGATCAATCAGCCTATGCCGTATTGTGTCAACCACCCCCTCAAATAAGTTCTCCGCACTTAAAATAGAACGCCTGAGCGCAACAGGACATT